>CBDTZB010000218.1:0-5036 GCA_965364795.1 uncultured Nocardioides sp. | reverse complement strand
CAATCAGAAACTCGCCAACGGCCTGGAGGTGGTGGTCGGCGCCCCCTTGGCCCTGCTCGGCCTGTTCCTGCTGGGGCTCGGACTTCGCTGGGGGCTGCACAAAGGGATAGGCCGCGTGGTCAAGCGGGCCGAACACGGGGTCATGCCGGACCGGGCGAACCCCCACGCCTCGGCCCGACGAGCTCAACGCGCCCAGACGATGGGCGGCCTGTTCCGCAGCATCATCACCGGCCTCATCGTGGCGGTCATCGGCACCATGATGCTCAGCGAGATCGGTGTCGACATCGCCCCGATCATCGCCAGCGCCGGCATCATCGGCATCGCCCTGGGTTTTGGCGCTCAGTCCTTGGTGAAGGACTTCCTCTCCGGGATCTTCATGATCCTCGAGGATCAGTTCGGAGTCGGCGACATCATCGACATCGGCGAAGCCACCGGGACGGTGGAGGCGGTCAGCCTGCGGGTCACCCGACTTCGTGACATCAACGGCACCGTTTGGTACGTCCCCAACGGGGAGATCGTCCGGGTCGGCAACCAGAGCCAGAACTGGTCGCGCACCGTTCTGGACGTCGGCGTCTCCTACAACGAAGACATCTCGCGCGTGAAGCGAGTGCTGGAAGAGGTCGCGCACGACATGTGGGAGGAAGAGGACCTCAAGGGAGATGTCATCGAGGAACCCTCCGTGTGGGGAGTCCAGGACCTCGCCGCCGACGCCGTCACCATGCGGGTGGTCCTCAAGACGACCCCCGGCGCTCAGTGGGCGGTCGCCCGCGAGATGCGTGAGCGGATCAAGGCACGTTTCGACCACGAAGGCATCGAGATCCCCTTCCCCCAGCGCGTCGTCTGGCACCGCGACAGCCCGCCCACCGGGTCAACAGATCGTGGCACGGAGGCGACGCCGCAGGCCTGAGCGAGAGATCAGCTCTCGAACGTCGGGTGGTCCAGGACGATCCTCTCGCCCTCCGACAGGGCGATCAGTTCTTCCCGGGTCAGGCCGCTGCCGGGTCCGTCCTCCGAGAGGTTGAGAAAGAACTCATGCCGCACGGTGTCGTGGAAGTAGGTCTCCCGCAGCGTGGTGAACCCCAGGTCGTATAGGTCCTGAAGTAGCAGCCGCAGGTGGTTCGGCGTACAGATCCAGTTGTGGGTGTCGATGTAGCGATCCGCAGCTCGAGCCTGCTCGCCGGAACTGCGTGCGTAGTCCGCGTCCCAGTTGAAGCGGTAGTGGCCCTTATGCCCGGGGACCCAAGCGGTGATGCCCCTGTGCTTCACCGAGTTGATTTTCTCCTCGATCACCGTGCCGACGGTGTGGACGCTCGGCGGATCGATGGACGCGTCGATGACTCGACCCAGCGAAGCCCGTTCGCGGAACCGATCGAAGCAGTAGCGATGGTCGGGCACGACCAAGGCCAGCACCCCGCCGGGGTTGAGCATCTTGGTGCATTCGTCGAGGAAGTCGATCATGGACGTGGTGTGCTCGATCACGTGGGAGGCGAGCACGACATCGAACTTCTCCCCGATGACTTCGGCCATCGCCCCTCCCGGAGGCATGACGAAGTCAACCTCTTCGATGGTTTCGGGACTGTAGTTCTTGAACTCCCGGTAGCGGTTGATCAGGCCTTCGCGGTCGAGGTAGTCGACCGACTTGACGTTGAAGCCCTCGCGCTTGGGAAGGACCGCGTTGTGGGCAGGGCCAATCTCGAGAATTCGCGCGTCCGTCGCCGCGGACGCGAAGATCGCCCGGCGCCGCACGGCCAGGCGATCGAGACCCTCGATGCTCGCCACTGCCGTCGGTGCGGATCTGTCCTTCAGACGTTCTACACGCCCCTCGAGGCGCTTCATGCGACGAGACTGCTTCTTGACCTTGGCTCGCAGACGCGCGAGCTCACGATCTCGGTTGTCCTGCTCGACGGCACCATTTTTCTGCGTCAAGCGACCCACCGCGGCACGCACCGATGGTCGTAGCCGTTGCGAACCCATGGCGCGGACTCTAACGGAGCGCTGGCACCATGGGTCCATGACCGCCACTTTCTACGACGAGATCGGCGGGTTCGAGACCTTCCGCACCATCGTGTCCACCTTTTATGCCGGCGTTGCCGAGGACGAGGCCCTACGCCCCCTGTATCCCGAAGCAGATCTCGGTCCGGCTGAAGAGCGTTTCCTGCTCTTCTTGGTGCAGTACTGGGGCGGACCCACGACGTACTCCGAGACCCGAGGCCACCCGCGCCTGCGCATGCGACACGCACCCTTCGCGGTCACGCCCCACGCCAAGGAACGCTGGCTCGTGCACTTCCGCGCCGGCCTCGACGCCGTCGACCTCACCGCAGAGCAGGACGCGCAGTTCTGGGCCTACGTCGAGCACGCAGCCCAGTTCATGGTGAACACGCTGGACTAGGGCCGTGCCAACTCCTGCAACCGTTCCCGCACCAACGGGTGCGGATCGGCTGATTTTTGTGTCTCGAGGTCGAAGAAGACCACGACGACCCGGGCCCGCGAGAGCGTGCGGACGCCGTCGAGGATCTCGGAATCGATGGTCATCGACCGGCGCCCCACGCGGGCGATCTCGGAGACGACGCGGTAGGGCTCGGCCCGTAGGACGATCGGGGACACGTAGTCAACATCGGTCGCTGCAACAACGAAACTCATGGCCGGCAGGTCCCGGCCCGCTGCCAGGTCGTAGATCAGCCGGATCCGCGACTCCTGGAGGTACTCGAAGTACTTGACGTTGTTGACGTGGCGGTAGACGTCGACGTCGGAGAAGCGAACGTGGAGCGGGAACTCGAAGACCTGCGCTGCCGCAGGATCGACGGGCTCGCAGCGATCAGTGGGCTCGAGATGCGACTCCTCGAGGTACGGCGCGAGCGCAGCGCGTTCATCGACGCCGAGCCGTCGCGGGCTCTCGGTGGCGAAGACGAACGGAGCCATCACGCTGGTGGCGCGCAGGTAGACCCTGCGACCCCCTGGCGCTGTCGGGTCCAGATGGAACACCTCGTGCGCCAGGGTGAAGCGGGAGACCCGCACGTCGGTCACCCACGTCTCGATCTGGACAGGTTCAAATCCGAAGACGAGGGGGTGGGCGTAGGACACCTCGTGCCGAACAACGACCGCGCCCTCGGTCAGATCCTGTCCCGAGTGGGCGGGAGGCAGGATCCTTCGCATCAGGTCGACGCGGGCTTCTTGCAGGTAGTCGATATACGTCACGTTGTTGACGTGACCCAGCATGTCGAGGTCGGCCCAGCGAGTCGGACATTCGTAGAGGTGTCGCACCTCTGCAGGTTAGTGGCTGAAGACCATCCGACCGTAGTAGGTGCTCACACGCTCGCGGCGGGTGATGCGAATCCGGCGGTTGTCCAGCAACGCAATGCTCAACGTCGCGATGGAGGCGAGTGAGAGTAGGAGGCTGACGGCGATGAAGCCGTAGAGCCAGGGGGCGAGACCGGGAAGAAGTTCAAAGCTCATGATGATCCCTTTCGTTGTTTCTACGTATGTAGAAGATTACATCTGTAGAAGGTCCTTCGCCACCTAGTTCTTCCCCGTGGCACTGTGTTCTGCATGACAGTCACCGAACGGCAGCACACGCTGCGTCGCGCAGCCCTGGAGGTGATCACCACCCAAGGCCTGCGCGGCCTCACCCACCGCGCCGTGGATCGGCAGGCTCAACTCCCCCAAGGCACGACTTCCGCCTATTACCGCAGCCGGTCGGCGCTTCAGTCTGCGTTAGCGGGCCTCGTGACTGATCGTCTTGGCGAGGATGTGACCGTCCTGGCCGCAGAGTTGGAGTCCTACGATCTTGGCGATCCCAAGGCGGTCGAGCTGATCGCCTCTCGGTTCGCGCGCTGGCTCCATGACGGCAGCCTGATCCAGGCCCGGATCGAGTTGGTCCTCGAAGCCACCCGCGACCCGGCGTTGGCCGCAACCCTGCGAGAGGGGCGCGAAAGGATCGTCTGGTTGGTCGCTCAGATGCTGGTGGCCCACGCTGCAGACCCCACGGACCCAGTGCGTCGTGCCGAAGTCATGGTGGCGGCGTACGACGGGGTCCTGCTGGCCGCGCTGCTCAAGGCGCCACCCGACCGAGGGCCGTTCCTGGACCTGGCCGTCGCCGAGATCATCCGACCTCTGCGCCGCTCCTAGTCGCCGAAGGGACGCGCGCTAGTGTGAGAGCGCACATTCATCCCGAGATCGGAGATTCATCCATGCCTGAGGCCGTCATTGTTTCTGCCGCGCGTTCGCCCATCGGTCGCGCCAACAAGGGGGCGATGAAGGACATTCGCCCCGACGACCTGACGGCGACCATCGTCCAGGCCGCCCTTGCCAAGATTCCCGAGCTCGACGCCAACACGATCGATGACCACTACCTCGGTTGCGGCCTCCCCGGTGGCGAGTCCGGCAACAACATGGCGCGGATCGTCAATGTCCTGATGGGTCTCGACGCTGTTCCTGGCGCCACGATCACCCGTTACTGCTCCTCTTCGGTGCAGACCTCGCGGATGGCCTTCCACGCCATCAAGGCCGGCGAGGGCGACGTCTTCATCTCCGCCGGAGTCGAGACCGTCTCGCGGTTCGCGAAGGGCACCTCGGACCACTGGCCCGACACTCACAACCACACGTTCGACGACGCCAAGGCCCGCACGGAGAAGTACGCCGAGGGTGGCCAGGACTGGCACGACCCGCGCGAGGACAACCTCCTCCCCGACGCCTACATCGCCATGGGTCAGACCGCCGAGAACGTCGCTCGTCTGCGTGGCTTGGACAAGAAGGAACTCGACGAGTTCGGCGTCCGGTCGCAGAACCTGGCTGAGAAGGCCATCGCCGACGGCTTTTGGGCCCGCGAGATCACCCCGATCACCAACCCCGACGGCGTCGTGGTCAGCGCCGACGAGGGCCCCCGCGCCGGAGTCACCTACGACGCCATCAAGGACCTCAAGCCGGTCTTCCGTCCCGACGGAGTCGTCACGGCCGGCAACTGCTGCGCCCTGAACGACGGCGCCGCCGCCGTCATCGTCATGTCCGACACGAAGGCTGCTGAGCTTGGCCTCAAGCCG
>CBDTZB010000217.1:0-5067 GCA_965364795.1 uncultured Nocardioides sp. | reverse complement strand
CCATGGTGTTGGACTCCTCGACGGTGATCACGCCGTCCTTGCCGACCTTGTCGAAGGCCTGGCTCAGCAGGTTGCCGATCACGGCGTCACGGCTGGAGATCGTGGCGACAGACGCCATATCCTCGACCGAGTCGACCTCGCGAGCAGCCTCGAGCAGCGCAGCGCAGACAGCCTCAGTGGCCTTGTCCATGCCTCGCTTGAGGTCCATCGGGTTCGCGCCAGCGGCCACGGCGCGCAGGCCCTGGTGGACCATCGCCTGAGCCAGCACGGTGGCGGTGGTGGTGCCGTCACCGGCGACGTCGTTGGTCTTGGTGGCCACCTCCTTGGTCAGCTGAGCGCCGAGGTTCTCGAACGGGTCGTCCAGCTCGATCTCACGCGCGACGGTGACACCGTCATTGGTGATGGTGGGGGCGCCCCACTGCTTGTCGAGGACGACGTAACGGCCCTTGGGGCCGAGCGTCACCTTGACGGCGTTGGCGAGCGCGTCGACACCGCGCTCGAGGGCACGGCGAGCATTCTCGTCGAACTCCAGGATCTTGGGCATGACTCTCCTTCTGAGGGTCTGTAACTACAAAGTGTGGGTAAAAAGACTTCGGGTCGTGTGCCTGAGCACCACGCTCAAGGCGGCGTCAGGCACACGACCCGAAGATCGAAATCAGGAGACGATGGCGAGGACGTCGCGCGCGGAGAGGATGAGGTACTCATCTCCGGCGTACTTGACCTCGGTGCCGCCGTACTTGCTGTAGATGACCTTGTCGCCCACGGAGATGTCCATGGGGATGCGCTCGTCACCGTCTTCGTTGAAGCGACCGGGGCCAACGGCCACGACCTCGCCCTCTTGGGGCTTCTCCTTGGCGGTGTCCGGGATGACCAGGCCAGAAGCCGTGGTCTGTTCCGCGTCCAGCTGCTTAACGACGATCCGGTCCTCGAGAGGCTTGATGTTGACCGACACGATGTCGACCTCCATTTCCCTGCTTGTCGTGACTGTGATGAGGGCGGTTGCCCTCCTACGTTGGGGCTTGCTCGAGGTACGCCGTCGCGGGGGTCGGACCTGGTCGCAAGCACTGGCACCCTCGTGGTGAGAGTGCCAACTAGAAACTAGCACTCGCACGTCGCGAGTGCCAGCCGGGGCCCCCTCGGAACGGACCTGACAGGATCACCGGTGTGGATCTAGACGCATTCCGGTGGCTGCTCACCGATGACGGCCAATGGCTGCTGGAGCGAGCCCAGGATCTCGCCGGTGGACCCGAGTTGGCGGTGCAGACCGAGTTGCGGCGTACCGCCTCCCCCACCCAGGTGGCCGCCGCCCTGACCCAGGTCGATCTGCGGCACCGCGCGGTCGCGAAGTTCGGTGAATCAGCGGCTCGGATGTACTTCACCCCCGATGGTCTGGAACAGGCAACACGTACGGCGGTCGCCACGCACCGAGCAGGTCGACTCACGGCCTTCGACACCGCGACCTTCGTCGATCTCGGTTGTGGGATCGGAGGCGACCTCATCGCTGTCGCCCGTGCCGGCATCACCGCTGCCGGTGTCGACCTTGATCCGCTGCGGGTCGCGGTTGCCGAGGCCAACCTCTCGGCCCTCGGGCTGGCCGGTGCAGTGATTGAGGCCGACGCCACCGCGCTGGACACCAGCGCCTTCGACGTTGCCTTCCTCGACCCGGCCCGTCGCGGTGCACGAGGCCGCTCGACCTTCCGGATCGACGATTGGACCCCACCCTGGTCCTTCGTGGAGACGCTTCTGCGTCGCGACGCCTGTGTGAAGGTGGCGCCCGGTATCCCCCACGACCTCGTGCCAGAAGGCGTCGAAGCCGAATGGGTCAGCGACCGCGGTGAGGTCAAGGAGGCTGCGCTGTGGTCGGGCGCCCTATCCACCACCGCACGCAGGGCGACGGTGATCGGCGCCGGCGGTCTGGCGACCGTGACCGACGAGGACGACCCGGGGGCCGGCGTACGACCGGTGGGGGCCTATCTCTACGAACCAGACGGTGCCGTCATCCGAGCCGGGCTGGTGACCGCTGTTGCGGCCCAGGTCAGCGGCGGGCTACTGGACGAGCACATCGCCTACGTGACCGCAGACGAAGCGGTGCGCACCCCGTTGGCCCGTGGCTACCGTGTGGTGGAGGAACTGCCGTATCGGGAGAAACAGTTGCGCGCAGCCCTACGCGACCGCGGGATCGGGCGGTTGACGATCAAGAAGCGCGGCGTTGAGGTCGTGCCCGAGCAGCTGCGCCAGCGACTCTCCCTCGCCGGGGACAACGAGGCCACCATCGTGATGACCCGCGTCTCCGGCGAGGGAACCGCTCTGTTGGTGCAGCCTCTCTGAGCTCCTCCGACGCTGGTTGAGGTGCGACGAGCGCAGCGAGGAGCCTCGAAACCAGGCTCCGTCAACGCGAACCACACCCCGCGAGGAACGAGGTTTCGAGGCTCGGGCCTAGCGGCCCTCACACCTCAACCAACGTCAGGTCGGGTCAGGAACCGAGTGCTTCCTTCTCGGCCCCGATGGTGGTGTCGTCACCGTGACCGGTGTGCACCACAGTGCTGTCGGGCAACTTGAACAGCGACGCGCGGATCGAGGCCTTGATCAGGTCCTCATCACTAAACGAACGCCCGGTGGCTCCGGGCCCACCCTGGAACAGGGTGTCGCCGGTGAAGACCGCACCGAGGTCGTGCACATAGAGGCAGACCGCACCGGGGGCGTGCCCTGGCGTGTGCAGGACCTTGATCGATGCTCCGGCGATCTTGATGCTCTGGCCGTCACTGAGGTCGGCATCCCATAGCTCGTCGGGGTGCGTGAGCTCCCAGACGGGCTTGTCGTCGGGGTGCAACAGGATCGGCGCACCCGTCTTCTGCCGAAGCTCCGGAGCAACCCGGACGTGGTCGTCGTGGGCGTGGGTGCAGATGATCGCCTTGACCTCGCGGCCAGCGACGACCTTCATGATCGCGTCGACGTCGTGCGGGGCGTCGATGACCACGCACTCGTCGTCGTTGCCGATCACCCAGATGTTGTTGTCCACGTCATGGGTCTCGCCGTCCAGGCTGAACGTGCCCGAGACCACTCCGTGATCTGCTCGCAGGGTGCTCATAGGACAACCACGCTCCTCAATACGTTTCCTTGGTGCATCTTCTCGAAGGCGGCCTCGACCCCGTCGATGTCGATCTCCTCGGTGACGAACGCGTCGAGGTCCAGGCGACCGCTGGTGTAGAGGTCGACCAACATCGGGAAGTCGCGCGAGGGAAGGCAGTCGCCGTACCAGCTGGACTTCAGCGAGCCACCGCGACCGAACACATCGATCAACGGGATCTCGGGGACTTTCATGTCCGGTGTGGGGACGCCGACCAGCACGACCGTGCCAGCCAGGTCACGGGCGTAGAACGCCTGCTTGTAGGTCTCGGGACGACCGACCGCGTCGATGACGACGTCGGCACCCTCGGCGCCGGGGTAGACCTCGGCACAGATGCGTTTGATCTCTTCGCCCGCGTCGACCTGGGTGGAGTCGATCGTGTGCGTGGCACCCAACTCCTTGGCCTTCACCAGCTTCTGCGGGTCGATGTCGACAGCGATGATCGGGCTGGCGCCGGACAGCGCCGCACCGGTGATGGCGGCAACGCCCACACCGCCGCAACCGATGACTGCCGCGGACATGCCACGGGTGAGTTCGCCGGTGTTGATCGCGGCACCGAGGCCCGCCATGACACCGCAGCCGAGCAGGCCGACGGCGGCCGGGCGAGCAGACTCATCGACCTTCGTGCACTGCCCCGCAGCCACGAGCGTCTTCTCCGCGAAGGCGCCGATGCCCAGGGCCGGGCTGAGTTCGGTCCCGTCCTCGAGGGTCATCTTCTGGGTCGCGTTGTGGGTGTCGAAGCAGTACTGCGGCTCACCGCGCTTGCAGGCCCGGCAATTGCCACAGACCGCTCGCCAGTTGAGCACCACGAAGTCACCGGGCGCGACTGTCGTGACGTCGTCTCCGACCGCCTCCACAATGCCAGCGGCTTCGTGACCGAGAAGGAAGGGGAACTCGTCGTTGATGTCGCCGTCACGGTAGGTCAGGTCGGTATGGCAGACCCCGCAGGTCTGGATCTTCACCAGCGCCTCACCCGGCCCCGGGTCCGGCACGTTGATCGTCACGACCTCGACCGGAGCGCCCTTACTACGGGCGATGACTGCCTTGACCTGCTGCATCGAAAGTTCCTCTCATCGTTCAACCACCGACGCCATGAGCGGCGCCGAGCCACACTTGTAATCCAGCCCACACCGTAGGCCGTACGAGGCGAAGCGTCACCGGGCGCCGAACATTCCCGATTCGGACTGCAACCCCTCGCCAGGTCATGGCGTCTCATAGGTGTACCCCTGCGCGAGGATTCAACGCGAGCCTCGTCCCGAACACTGAAAGGCATCGCCATGCGTCCTTCGCTCCCTCTGACCACTCTCCTGCGACGAATCGCTGGATCCCTGGCAGCCGCGGCCGTCTCGTTGAGCATTGTCGCGTGTGCAGGCGACACGGAACCGGCGCCGGCCAGCACTCCCGCCGCCGAACCCGGGGTCGAGCAGCCTCTGCCACCACAGGTCCCCTACCTCCAAGGCGTCACCCTGCACCTGCCCGGTGGCGACAGCTGGACGCTGCCGCGGCGGTACGACGTCGGTCGGCTGCTCGGCGACGTGTTCGTTGGTGTCGCCTACGACGGGACGGGCGAGGGCAAGCTCCAGGGGATCCACCGCGACGGCACGATCGACGAGTACGGCGCGATCATCTCGCCGATCGCCGCTAACCAGGCGGGCACCACCCTGGCCTGGTTGAACGGCGACCGCCGACTCCAGACCCGCTGGGCCGAGGACGGTGTCGATCTCGGAGTCATGTCGCGCTACGTCGTCCCCCGTCGGGTGGTCGGAGGCCCCAACTGTTATGAGGACCAGGACGGGTGCGTCGTCTTCCACGACCACCGCGGCCAGGCCCACACGGCCGACTCACATGGCATCGACGACTCGTTCTTTCCCGGGGCGCTGAGCGTGGACGACGCGACCGAATCGGGTGCCGTGGCGGTACAGACCTCGGTCACGGACGCT
>CBDTZB010000216.1:0-5071 GCA_965364795.1 uncultured Nocardioides sp. | reverse complement strand
TCAGCGTTCGCTGCGTCGACTCGAACCAGCAACGCGGCGAGCGCTTCGGTCTTGGTCTTGCGCGAACGGGTCTCGGAGACGGTCTGCGACGTGGCGACCAGATCGGACAGCAGCATGGTCACAGTCTCCACTGCGCTGCCAACAACGGCCTGTAGGTCAGATAGTGACCGGTTGGTTGCCTTCGAGGACCGCAGAACTCACCGCACCGCGCACGACCTGTTCGAAGACGGTGTCGAGGTCGTCGACGACCCCACCGAAGTAGCCGCTGGCTTCGAGGGATACGAACCCGTGCAGGGCCGAGAAGATAGCCATTCCTGTGGCCAGAATCCGCTCCTCGGGCAGTCCCGTGGAGCGAACCATCACTCCCAAGGCATCGATGACCCCGCTGGCCGCGTCGAGGAAGTTGTCGCGGTCGATAGGCGCCCGCGTCAGGGCCGAGTAACGCTGGGGATATCGGCCGGCGAAGTCACGCAACGAACGGCTCAGAGCGTGCAGCCCATCGGCTCCGGCGCGCCCCATGGCGGCATGAGAAACCTGACGCGCCAGCATCTGCATGGAGCGGACCTGCACCTCGGCCTGGAGATCGCGGAGGTTCGCGACGTGGTTGTAGAGAGAAGAGACGCGGGTGTCGAGCTCCGCAGCCAGCAGCGTCATGGAGAGCGCGTCGTACCCACTGCGGTCGACGAGGTCCTCGGCAGCCTGCAGCACCGTTTCATGATCCAGCCGTGGGCGACGCGTTTTGGTGCGGGCCGCTCCTGCGGACGTGGGCCCGGAAGTTCCTAGAGAGGTGTTCATAGGCTCGCGACTCCCGCGTCAGATTGTCATGAAACAGATTCGTCTCAACGCGAACGACTATAGGGCCCTGGTTAGCGTTCGGCGGGTAGCGAGGTGAAATCGGGTTCGCGGCCCTCGGCGAAGGCGGTCAACGCCTCGATGTTGGCGGGTCCTCCCATCAGCTCCGCGAAGGCGGCGTTCTCGCGGTCGCGGGCCGCGCGGATCTCCGCGCGCAACGGCTCAGTCATCGTCCGTTTCACAGCCACGAGCGAAGAGATCGGTCGGGCAGCCAACATCTCAGCGTGCTCCCGCGCCCGGGGGAGAAGATCATCGGGTTCGCAGACCCTCCACACCAGGCCCATCTGCAGCGCTTCGGCGGCAGAGACCCAGGAGGCTGACAGCAACATCCAGGCCGCATTCTGGTGCCCGATCAACCGGGGAAACAGCAGAGACGACGCGGCCTCAGGTGCCACACCGAGCGAGGTGAAGGGGCACTTGAGGCGGGCGGTGCTCGACATGAACGCCAGATCGGCGAAGCCCAAGATGGTGGCCCCGATCCCCAGACCCACTCCGTTCACGGCGCAGATCAGGGGCTTGGGGAAGTCCACCAGCGCATCCAGCAGCCCGACGAAACCGTGACGCCCGGGCACGAAGGCTGGGTCGGTGGCGCGAGCATGCATCTCCAGCAGGTCAGTGCCTGCGCTGAATCCGCGTCCGTTGCCGGTGAGGAGTACGACGGCGACGCCCGGATCGTCGGCCGCCGCCCGCAGCGCATCGGTGGTGGCGTCGTACAACTCTTCGTTGAACGCGTTCAGGGCTTCTGGCCGGTTCAGCGTGATCGTTCGAACCCGGTTGGCGTCTTCGATGATGAGCGTCATGGCAGCAGACTAGAACGTGTTTCACTCCTAGAGTGGGGGCATGGCGCAAACCCTGGAACGGACGTGGCGGCCGAACTGGCCCTGTCCAGCCCTCGCCATCCTTCGTCAGCATCGGCGCGGCGGTGGGGACCCGACCTTCCGGATCGACGGAGACACGATCTGGAGAGGGATCCGCACACCGATCGGTGCCGCCACCCTGGCCGTCACCACGCGTGACTCCCTTGCGGAGGTCCAGGCACGCGCGTGGGGAGAGGGCGCGGCCTGGGCGTTGGAGGCGGTGCCCGATCTCCTGGGGGCCAGCGACGACTGGTCGGAGTTCGACGCCCAGCACCCAGTGCTGATCGATGCTCAACGGCGCCACCCGCACGCGCGACTCGGTCGCAGTGGCTTGGTGATGGAGTCTTTGGTTCCGTCGATCATCGAACAGAAGGTCACGGGACAAGAGGCTTTCGCCGGGTTCCGCATGTTGGTGCAGCGCTACGGCGAGGTCGCCCCCGGACCGGGCGGGGAGCGAGAACTGCGGGTGCAACCAGACGCAGCGACCCTGCGCTCCATTCCGTCATGGGCGTGGCTGCAGATGCACATCGATCACTCGCGATCGCGCACGATCCTGACGGCAGCGCGCGTGGCTGAGTCGTTGGAGCGGACCGTCGTGCTGCCCCCCGCGGAGGCGGATCGTCGACTGCGGTCGCTTCCGGGAATCGGTGTCTGGACCAGCGCCGAGGTCCGCCAGCGCGCCTTCGGTGACCCCGACGCCGTGTCCTTCGGCGACTACCACGTGGCCAAGGACGTGGGGTGGGCCCTCACGGGCACCCCGTTCGACGACGCCGAGATGGAGGAGTTCCTCGAACCGTGGCGGCCCCAACGTGGTCGTGTGCCGGCCCTGATCGGTCTTGCCGGACTCCACCGACCCCGGCGCGGCCCCCGGATGGCGCCCCGAGAACACCTGCCAGCGCAAGTGCGCCGACGATGATCAGTAGGTTGTCCTTGTGAGATCACGTCGTGGGGCCGAGCGCCTCCTGCGCAGAGTCAGGCGCGCGATCATGGCGGTGTTCGCCGTGCAGATGGCACTGGCGATCGTCATGACCCTGGTCGACTCCTACCGAAGGCGCGGCAAGAAGTCCAAACCCTTCCCGGTCAGTCCGCCCACGACGATCACGATCGGGGAGGGCACCGTCACGACGTACACCTTCGGCCGCGATCTCTACGACGACATGATCGAAGCGATCGACGGCGCTCAACACCAGATTCTCTTCGAGACCTACATCTGGAAGGGCGACGAGACGGGGGAGCGGTTCAAGTGCGCCCTCGCTGCGGCAGCAGACCGCGGAGTCGAGGTGCGTTGCATCTACGACGGTTTCGCGAACATGGTGGTTTCCCCCCTCTTCAAACACTTCCCGACCAACATGATGGTGATGCGGTACCCGCTCTACTCCGCCGGTTTGCGCTTCTTCGACCTGCGCCGGTACGGCCGCGATCACCGCAAGATCTTGGTCGTGGACAACGCGGCCGGTTTCGTCGGCGGCTACAACATTGGGACTCCCTATGAGACCGAGTGGCGCGACACCCATGTCCGGATCACGGGCCCCGGAGTCTGGGATCTGAAGCGGGCCTTCGCCGATTTCTGGAATCTCAACCGGCGACGCCGGTTGCGGGCCAGTGAACCTCCGCTGGTGCTGGAGACCGCCTCCAACTGGGAGCCGCACATTCGCTTCCAGCGCAACATTCCGCGCCTGTGGATGTTTCCCATCCGGACGATGTACCTCGAGGCGTTCCACCGGGCCAGCAAACAGATCTGGATCACGCAGGCCTACTTCGCCCCCGATCAGGACATCGTCGATGCGCTACGCGACGCCGCCCGGCGGGGCGTTGACGTGCGACTGCTCCTGCCACACAAGTCGAACCACATCGTGGCGGACTGGATCTCCCGTGGTTACTTCTCGCAACTGCTCGCCTCCGGGGTACGAATCTTCCGCTACAAGGACGCGATGGTCCACGCCAAGACCGCCACCGTCGACGGCACGTGGAGCACGGTCGGCACCGCGAACATCGACCGACTCAGCCTTCAAGGCAACTACGAGATCAATGTCGAGATCATCGACGCCGAAATGGCTCGCACCCTTGAGAGCATCTTCGCCGTCGATGAGACCAACTGCCTCGAGTTGACCCGCGCCGAGTGGGAGGCGCGTGACCTGCACCGGAAGTTCACCGAGTTCGTGCTGGGGCCTCTCCGCCCACTGCTGTAGCCAGCCCTCCCGGACGCCCGGATAGCGCCCACTGTCGGGGGTGGGTCGTAGTCTCGTGACATGCGTCCAGTCACCGATCTCGAGCGTCGCGTCGCCCCCTTCACGGTGGAGTCGGACTACCAGCCCTCCGGCGACCAACCCACCGCGATCGCAGAGATCACCAAGCGCCTTCAGGCCGGTGAGCAGGACGTCGTACTCCTCGGCGCCACCGGTACGGGAAAGACCGCCACCGTCGCCTGGGTCGCCGAGCAGGTGCAGCGGCCCATTCTGGTCATGCAGCCCAACAAGACGTTGGCCGCCCAGTTCGCCAATGAGCTGCGGCAGCTCTTCCCGAATAACGCAGTCGAGTACTTCGTCTCCTACTACGACTACTACCAACCTGAGGCCTACGTCCCGCAGACCGACACCTACATCGAGAAGGACTCCTCCATCAACGAGGAGGTCGAAAGACTGCGGCACTCCTCGACCAACTCACTGCTCACCCGCCGTGACGTCATCGTGGTCTCGACGGTGTCGTGCATCTATGGTCTCGGGACTCCGCAGGAGTACGTCGACCGGATGCTGCGGCTGAAGGTGGGGGAGGAGCACGACCGCGACGCGATCCTGCGCCGCTTGGTCGAGATCCAGTACACCCGCAACGACCTGTCCTTCACGCGTGGCACGTTCCGGGTGCGTGGGGACACCCTGGAGATCTTCCCCGTCTATGAAGAGCACGCCGTACGCATCGAGTTCTTCGGCGACGAGATCGAGCGGTTGATGTCGCTGCATGCGGTGACCGGTGAAGTTCTGACGGAGGACCAGGAGCTCTACGTCTTCCCGGCCACGCACTACGTCGCAGGTGCCGAGCGCATGGAGCGCGCGATCACGGGCATCGAGGCCGAGTTGGCCGAGCAACTGGAGAACTTCGAGCGCCAGGGCAAACTGCTCGAGGCTCAGCGGCTCCGGATGCGCACCACCTACGACGTCGAGATGATGCGTCAGATCGGTTCGTGCTCCGGCATCGAGAACTACTCCATGCATATCGACGGGCGTGCGAGGGGCACGGCTCCCAACTGTTTGATCGACTACTTCCCCGAGGACTTCGTGCTGGTGGTCGACGAGTCCCACGTTGCGATTCCCCAGATTGGCGGGATGTACGAAGGCGACATGTCCCGCAAGCGCAACCTGGTCGAC
>CBDTZB010000215.1:0-5071 GCA_965364795.1 uncultured Nocardioides sp. | reverse complement strand
TGGTCGGCCCACCGGCAGGTCTACAGCAGTTTCGGGTAGTTCGGCGCGTGGCCCTGGTGGATCCCTGATCCGCTGGTGGTCACCGATGATGCGGAGGCATGGTGGGTAAGTACACCGTTCGGCGGTTGTTGCAAATGATCCCGGTGGTGATCGGGTCTACATTCCTGATCTACGCCATGGTCTTTGCGCTTCCTGGAGACCCGACGGCCGGCAAGTGCGGCGAGCGACCCTGCTCGGACGCCTACGTGGCCGAGTTCCGGGAGAAGTACAACCTCAACGACCCGCTGGTCGTCCAGTACGGCAAGTACGTCTCGGGCATCGTGACCGAGCTCGACTTCGGCAGCAGCCAGTACGGCGTCCCGGTGAGTCAGGAGCTAAGCGAGCGCTTCGTCGTCACCGCCAAGCTCGGGATCATCGCCCTTCTTTTCGAAGCCATCATCGGGGTCGCAGCCGGAGTGCTTTCCGGCTTAAGAAAGGGTGGCTTCCTTGACACGCTGGTCCTGGTGTCCACCCTGGTCGTGATCTCCATCCCCATCTTCGTCACCGGTAGCGTGCTGCAGCAGTACCTCGGGGTGACGACCGGGATCTTCCCGGTGACGGTGAGTTTCGAGGCCACCTGGTTCGAGTTGCTACTCCCAGGCTTTGTCCTCGGCTCCACCTCCTTGGCCTACCTCGCGCGACTGATGCGCACCAGCCTCGGCGACAACGTTCGGTCCGACTATGTGCGGACCGCGATGGCCAAGGGTCTGCCTCGGTGGCGGATCGTGGGCATCCACACCCTGCGCAACTCGATGATCCCCGTCGTCACCTTCTTGGGCTACGACTTCGGTGCGCTGCTCGGCGGCGCCGTCATCACCGAGGGCATCTTCAACGTTCCCGGCGTCGGTAACTACGTCTTCCGGGCCATCAATGATCGCGATGGGGTGGTGGTCGTCGGCGCGGTGACCGCGCTGATCCTCGTGTACCTCCTCGCCAACCTCCTCGTGGACCTCCTGTACGGCATCTTGGATCCAAGGATTTCGCATGACTGAGAACTCAAGCGTCGACATCGCCTACCACCCCGCCCCCGAGGAGGACGAGGCTTCCGCGCCGCGTTCCCTGCGTGGGGACGCTTGGCGCGATCTGCGCCGCAACCCGATCTTCTGGATCTCGGCGGTGGTCATCACCACCTTCGTGATCATGGCGATCGTCCCGCAGCTCTTCACCAGCATCGACCCGCGGGCGACCGACCTGGCGAACTCCCGCAAGACCCCGGACGGGGACAACTGGTTCGGGCGTGACGTGCAGGGCTACGACATCTACGCCCGCTGCATCTACGGCGCACGCGCGTCGCTGCTGATCGGGCTGTTCTGCGCGGTCGGCACGGCCATCGTCGGTGCGTTCTTCGGACTGGTCGCCGGGTACGCCGGGGGAGCGGTTGACGCTGTGGTCGGCCGGATCGCCGACGTCTTCTTCGGGCTGCCGCTGATCCTGGGCGCGATCATCATCCTGATCAACCTGCGTATCGCCATCCAGCAGCGTGTGGGGTCGACCGACGGTCTGTTCGCTCAACTCGCCATGGTGGCGCTGGTCATCGTGGTCCTGAGTTGGCCCAGCATCTATCGCCTGATGCGTTCCTCGGTGCTGCAGGTCAAGCCGCAGGACTACGTGCAGGCTGCCCGCGCCCTCGGTGCCGGTCCGCTGCGCATCACGTTCTCCCACATCATGCCCAACGCACTGGGTCCGGTGATCGTGGTTTCCACGATCAACCTGGGTGTCTTCATCTCCGCCGAAGCGGCGCTGTCGTTCCTCGGTATCGGCCTGGCCGACCCGATCATCTCGTGGGGTAAGTCGATCGACGCCGCCACGATCTCGATGCGGACTGCGCCTCACACCCTGCTCTTCCCGTCCCTGTTCCTGAGCTTGGCGGTGTTGGGCTTCATCATGTTGGGCGACGCCCTGCGCGACGCCTTCGACCCGAAGTCCCGGTGAGGAGACCGACATGAGTGATCACCTCGACCGACTCGACCCCACGAACCCTGGTGGCAACAGCCGAGCAGATAAGCGCGAAGCGAAGCGCGAGGCCAAGCGAGCCGAGAGCTACATCGACCCTGAGGCGCCCCTGCTGGAGGTCAAAGACCTGCACGTGGAGTTCCACACCCGTGACGGAGTCGCCAAGGCCATCAACGGGGTGAACTTCTCCCTCGAAGAGGGGGAGACCCTCGCGATCCTCGGCGAGTCCGGATCCGGCAAGTCGGTCACCGCGCAAGCGGTGATGGGCATCCTCGACATGCCACCGGCCAAGATCCCGCAGGGCGAGATCCGCTTCCGCGGCACCGACCTGCTCACCCTTAAAGACGAAGAGCGTCGACTGATCCGGGGTCCCGAGATCTCGATGATCTTCCAGGACGCGCTGTCGTCGCTGAACCCGGTCTTCCCGGTCGGTTGGCAGATCGGTGAGATGTTCCGCGTCCACCGGGGCATGAACCGATCCGACGCCAAGGCAGAAGCAATCCGGCTGATGGAGCGGGTGCGGATCCCCGCAGCCAAGGAGCGGGTCAACAGCTATCCGCACCAGTTCTCCGGCGGTATGCGGCAACGGATCATGATTGCCATGGCCATCGCCCTGGACCCCGCGGTCCTGATCGCGGATGAGCCCACCACCGCGCTGGACGTCACCGTCCAAACGCAGGTGATGGAGTTACTCAAGGAACTGCAGGAGGAACAGCAGATGGCGCTGATCCTCATCACCCACGACCTTGGCGTTGTTGCGGACGTGGCCGACCGAATCGCAGTGATGTACGCCGGCTCCATCGCCGAGACCGCCGACGTGCTCGACCTGTACGCCGCTCCTGGTCACCCGTACACCGAGGGACTGCTCCAGTCGATCCCGAGACTCGACCAGAAGGGCGAGAAGCTCTTCGCTATCCCCGGGATGCCGCCGAGCCTGCTGGCCATGCCCCGCGGTTGCCCGTTCCACCCGCGGTGCCACCGGGCTCAGGACATCTGTCGTTCCGAGATGCCTGAGCTCAAGGAAGTCGGCCACAACCGATCCAGCGCCTGTCACTTCTCAGAGGAGGTTCTTCATGGCTGAGGTGATCCTGCGCGCTGAAGGCTTGAAGCAGTACTACCCGATCCGCAGTGGTGTGCTGCGCCGTACCGTCGGCCACGTTCAGGCCGTTGATGGCGTCTCCTTCGACCTGCACGCCGGCGAGACGCTGGGCATCGTGGGTGAGTCCGGGTGTGGCAAGTCCTCCTTGGGTCGACTCCTGATGCGGCTCGAGGAGCCTACCGCCGGGTCGCTGCACTTCAACGGGGTGAACGTTTTCGAGGCCGACCGCAAGGCCATGCGCCGCATCCGTCGCGACATCCAGATCGTGTTCCAGGACCCCTACACCTCCCTGAACCCGCGCAAGACCGTGGCGGATATCGTTGGCGAGCCCTTCGACATCCACCCCGACGCGGTCCCCAAGGGCGGCAAGCGCCAGCGGGTCCAGGAACTGATGGAGATGGTGGGGCTCGCCCCTGAACACGTCAACCGCTACCCCCACCAGTTCTCCGGTGGCCAGCGTCAGCGGATCGGTATCGCTCGAGGCATCGCCCTGAACCCCAAGGTGTTGGTCTGCGACGAACCGGTCTCAGCTCTCGACGTCTCGGTGCAGGCCCAGGTCATCAATGTCATGGAGGAGCTCCAGCGCGAGCTCGGACTCGCCTACGTGTTCATCGCCCACGACCTCGGCGTGGTGCGGCACATCTCGGACCGGGTCGCGGTGATGTACCTCGGCAAGATCGTGGAGATCGGCACCGACGTCGAGATCTATGACCGTCCGACGCATCCCTACACGCGGGCGCTGCTCTCGGCCGTGCCCGTCCCCGACCCGACCTTGCGGGGCACCCGCGAAATCATCAGGTTGGAGGGAGACGTCCCCTCGCCGGCCAACCCGCCGAGTGGCTGCCGCTTCCACACCCGCTGCCCCATCGCTCAGCCGAAGTGCTCCGAGGAGGAGCCGGCGCTGATCGAGCGGGCGGACCTGGCCGGGCGTCACCTGTCGGCCTGCCACTTCGCGGAGGACTCCACGATCGCCGGCACCCGGTCCTCCTGAGACCTCAGGGGCACCCCGATAGCCTCCGCTGGTGACCTCCGACGACGTACCCGACGGTCTCTTTGACGTTGCCGACCGGGGTCCGGTGCCGCCAGGCGCCGGGTCCCTGGCGGCGCGACCCTCCGCGGGTGCGCCGCTGGCGGTCCGGATGCGGCCGCGAACCCTTGACGAACTGGCTGGCCAGTCCCACCTGCGGGCCGCTGGCTCGCCGCTGCGGCAGTTGATCGACGCCGATGAATCGATCTCGCTGCTGTTGTGGGGTCCTCCCGGAACGGGCAAGACCACCATCGCCTCAATCCTCAGTGGTCAGACCGAACGGGCCTTCGTGGAGGTGTCGGCGGTCTCCGCCGGTGTCAAGGAGGTGCGCGCGGCGATCGAAACCGCTCGCAACCGACTGGTCCGGACCGGAGCGGAGACGGTGCTCTTCGTCGACGAGGTGCACCGGTTCAGCAAAGCCCAGCAGGACGCGCTTCTCCCGGGGGTCGAGAACCGCTGGGTCAGCCTGGTGGCGGCGACCACCGAGAACCCGAACTTCAGCGTCATCTCACCGCTGCTGTCCCGGAGCCTTCTGCTGACCCTTCAGTCCCTGTCGGACGACGACATCCGCGAGGTCCTGACACGGGCGCTTGAGGATGAGCGGGGGCTAGGAGGCAAGTACGACGTGACCCCGGAGGCGCTCGATCACCTGGTGCGTCTAGCCGGGGGAGACGCCCGGCGGTCTCTGACCTACCTCGAGGCCTGCGCCCGTGCTGCGGGATCACGCGAGAGCACCACGATCGATCTGGCGACCGCTGAGACAGCGGTGGATCGCGCAGCGGTGCGTTATGACCGTCAGGGAGATCAGCACTACGACGTGATCAGCGCCTTCATCAAGTCCGTCCGAGGCTCCGACGCCGACGCGGCCATGCACTACCTGACTCGCATGATGGAGGCGGGCGAAGACCCTCGGTTCATCGCTCGGCGCCTGATCGTTCTCGCCAGCGAAGACA
>CBDTZB010000214.1:0-5116 GCA_965364795.1 uncultured Nocardioides sp. | reverse complement strand
GGGGTTTCGAGACACGACTTCGTCGTTCCTCAACCAGCGGAGCTACCTATCGATTCAGCGCTTCGACCCGTGGGAGTGCGAAGCGACGTGCACCGCGCTGCGGGCCGATCGGTTCGAACGGTCGCTGGGGCCGCGAGTGACCGTCTTGGTCGACCACGCGTAGGTGCCGACCGACCAGGCGATCGCGTCGATGTTGCGACCGAAGGCCCGGTTGTCGACGTTGCCGAGGTTGTCGCAGGTCGCGTGGTAGCAGGGGTCGTAAGCGACTCCGGCCTCACCGCCCCACAGTGCTGCCTCTTTCTCGGTCTTGATGCCCTCAGCACCGGTGAACAGGCCACCGGCAGGGATGCCGATCTCGATGAACGGGCCGTAGTCGGAGCGTCCGCTGAAGTCGGTGCCCCGTGTCGGGACCCCGCGCTTGTCCTCGAGGAAGCCCGCGAGCAGGCTCTCGATCTGAGCCGAGCCGTACGGACCAGCGCCAGCACCCTCAGCGTCGGAATCATCGCCGTCGTAGACGAAGTACGCCGCGTTGGGCGAACCGATCATGTCGAAGTTCAGGTAGAGGGCGATGTTGAGCCGCTGCCGAGGCGAGAGCCCGGCGACGTAGTCCTCAGCGCCGAGCAGACCGAGCTCCTCGGCTCCCCACCAGGCGAAGCGGACAGCGTTCTTGACGTTGGCGCGACCACCGAGTTCGAGGGCGACCTCGAGCTGTCCGGCCGAGCCCGTGCCGTTGTCGTTGATGCCGGGACCGACCGGGACGCTGTCGAGGTGAGCACCGGACATCACGATGTTGTCGGTGCGGCCCTTGCGGGTCTGCGCAATGACGTTGCGGGTGGTCGACGTGCGAATCTCCACACTGGGCTTGGCAGTGGCCCCTTGACCGACCAGCGGAGTCAGAGCGTTGCCGTCCTCGAAGTTGACGTAGCCCACGGGGATCGACGCCGACTCACCCAGCGTGCTGTTGATCATGTCCGATCCGGTGGCGCTGTTGGCGATGACCGCCGCCACCGCCCCCGCGTCCGCGGCGTTGGTCGCCTTGGATTGGAAGGTGCAGGCCCCGCGACGGATCACCGCGATCTTGCCGGTGTAGTCGCTGCTCTCGAAGTCGGTGGCCTCACAGCCGGTGGTGTCATCCTCCGGGACGACGGCGAGTTCGGCAGTGACACCCTCGGTTGGAGCCGGGGTGCTTTCCTGCAGCAGGCCGAGGGCGAAAGTCAGGTCGCCGACCGAGAGGGTCCCGTCCGGGCGAATCCGCTCGTCGTAACTGAACTCAGGAATCCGTACCTTGTAGCCGGCGCGTCGCAGTTTGCGGGCCACGTAGTCGACGCTGGCTTCGTATCCCGGGGTGCCCGCGGCGCGGTTGCCGTCGTTCCGGTCGGCAATGCGCTGGAAGGCGCGGAGGTGACGGTAGGCGTCCGCCCCGTCGGACTTGCGCACCAACTTCTTGGCGAGCTTGTCCTTCTTCTTGGCGTGCTTGGCCTTGCCCGGCTTGGCGGTTTTCGACGAACTCTTCGACACGCGGTCCGGTGCTGGCGCGGCCTCAGTGGGAACCATGAACGCAGTGCTGGTCAGAGCGAGAGCGGCCAGCGTGACGGTGCTGGACCGAGCCCAAGACGAGGTACTTCTCATGAACGAACCTTTCGGGGTGACCGACGGTCAGGTTTTGCCGTCGTCGAAAGGTCGATCAGCCCAGGGGCCGGGTTTCGACCATCCCGAGTGGTCGACCTGCGCACACTGTGCCGGTCTAGACCGCCGTGGTCAAGGTCACACGGGCCGCCAATTTTATTTACGAATCGATGGCGTTCAGGAGGCGGGCGCACTCATCAACCAGTCGACCTCGCAACGGTGCTCCGCGCTCGGCGAACGCGGCCTGAGCGGCGGCGTACTCACGTTTCCCCTCGGGGGTTTCGATACGAATCGGGTCGAAGCCCAGATCGGCCAGGTCGTACGGCGCCGCACGCATGTCGAGCACCCGGATCTCTCGGGCGAGGTCGAAGCAGTCGGCGACCAGATCGGAGTTGATCATCGGGGTGAGCCGAAAGGCGTGTTTGTACAGGTCCATCCCGGCATGGAGGCATCCGGGTTGTTCGAACTCGGGGCGGTCGTCGCGGCCGGGGGAGAGGACGTTCAGCGGCCGGGCCGGTTCGGTGAAGAATCGGAAGGCGTCGAAGTGGGAGCAGGCGATTCGATGGGACTCCACCACCTCATCGGTGCCCGCTGCCCCGAGACGGAGCGGCCAGTCGGCGTGACGGGTTTCGTCCTCCTCGAGGCGGTAGACCATCGCCCACTCGTGCAGACCGAAGCACCCGACGTGGGCGGGTCGCGAGGCGGTCGCCGTCAACAGACGGTGCAAGGCGGTGATCAAGGGCCGCTGTGAGGCGACGTACTCCTCGGTGACTGTGGCCGTTCCGACTACGCGCTCCACGGCGTACCCCTTGAGCCCCTCGAAGGCTCCAACGCTGCCGCGCAACACCACACCGAACCCGGGGTGCCACCGGCGCAACTGCACCGGTCGCTGCGAGTAGTAGGTGAAGAGAAAATCGTGGACGGGATGCTTGATCGCGCTCCCACGGCGTTCGAGGTGAGGGGCAACGAAATCATCAACCCGGAACTCGTGAGCCGCCATCCGCGCTCGCCACTCGGCTTCGTCGAGGAAGGTGGTGTGCACCCGCATGAGACTACGGAATGAGCGCCCCCCGGGCTTACAGTGCACTCGTGAACGAGCAGAGGCCCACCACCCCGCCCCCGTCCGAACCGCCCGCACAGGCCAACGGTCAGGCGGGCGACGTCACCTCTCGCTACCCCGCGGGCTCGCCGCCGCCTGCGATGCCGCCCACTCCGCCTCCTGCCGGTCCGCCGGTGGGTCTCTCCGGTTCCTCGCGGCTCCAGCTCCACGTCGTGGCCCACGCACTTGCCCTGCCGCTGATCGTCCTGGGGGTGATCACTCCGCTCGACGAGAGCATGATGCTGCGCACCGTCACCGTCTGGGCGGTCTTCGCACTCCTGGCCGCCCTGACGCAGATCGCGCCGCTGCTGGATCTGGGTGAGAGTGAGGACCAGCGCTGGGTCATCGGAGGGGCCGGCACCGCAGCGCTGGCGATCTTCTGGTGGGTGGTCGTGGAGCCGGGCGCGACCTCCAACACGGGGTTCATCCTCACCATGGGAGTGGTGGCCGCCGCTGTGGGCACGTTCACGTCGCCCCACCGCCGCTGGCCAGCAGTGCACGGTCGCTGACCGACTCTCGATAGGGTCGCCTCGTGCGTATTGCGAGATTCACCCGTGGAGAAGAGCCCGCTTACGGCGTCGTGACGGGGGAGGTGGACCAGTTCGGTCAGCCCGACCCCGACAGCGTGATCGTCGAGCTGGCCGGCGACCCCCTATACGTCGGCATCAAGTTGCTCGAGGTCGAGCACCGACTGGAGGACGTTCGTCTCCTCGCGCCGGTCCTGCCGCGCAGCAAGGTGGTGGGCATCGGGCGCAACTACGCGGCGCACGCGAAGGAGATGGGCAGCGAGGTCCCGGCCGAGCCGCTGATGTTCCTTAAGCCGAACACCAGCGTCAGTGGTCCCGGAGACCCGATCTTCTACCCCCGCCAGACCGAGGACCTTCATTACGAAGGCGAGTTGGCGGTGGTGATCGGACGGATCTGCCGCGACGTCCCCGCTGAGCAGGCCACCGACGTGATCTACGGCTACACGATCGCCAACGACGTCACCGCTCGCGACCTCCAGCGCGGCGACGTGCAGTTCACTCGCGCCAAGGGCTTCGACTCCTTCTGCCCCCTCGGTCCCTGGATCGAGACCGACCTCGACCCGCAGACCTTCATCGACGGCGCCTCGGTCCAGACGCACCTCAACGGTGACCTCGTCCAGGATGGCAACACCGCGGACATGATCTTCGACATCCCTGCGCTGGTCGCTTACGTCTCCAGCGTGATGACGTTGCTTCCCGGCGACGTGATCCTCACCGGCACCCCCGAGGGTGTCGGACCCATGCAGGTCGGTGACGAGATCGAGGTCTCGATCGCCGGTCTGGGAACTCTGACGAACAAGGTGGCTCAACGCTGATGGCCGACACGACACTCTCGAGCGACAAGCCCGTCCGCGTGCGGATGGCGCCGAGCCCCACCGGCAGCCCCCACGTCGGCCTGGTTCGCACCGCCCTCTACAACTGGGCCTTCGCTCGCCACCACGCGCGGCACGGCGCCGGTGGCACCCTGGTGCTCCGGATCGAGGACACCGATGCGGCCCGCAACACCGAGGAGTCCTACGCCGCGCTGCTGGATCTCTTCCGCTGGCTCGGACTCGACTGGGATGAGGGCCCCGAGGTGGGCGGCGACCACGGTCCCTACCTGCAGTCTCAGCGCAGCGATCTCTACGCCGACGCTCTGGCACGTCTGGCGGCGGCCGGTCACACCTACCGCTGCTTCTGCACTAGCGAGGAGGTCGAGACGCGCCGCAAGCTCACCGGCAGCAAGCAGATGGGCTACGACCGTTTCTGCCGCGATCTCACCCCGGAGCAGATCACGGCGTACGAGGCCGAGGGCCGTTCTGCGGTGACCCGCTTCCGGATGCCCGACGGAGAGATCGCCTTCGACGACCTCGTCCGCGGCCGGATCAGCTTCCAGGCCGAGCACGTCCCCGACTACGCCTTGGCCCGTGCTGGCGGCGAGCCGCTCTACACGCTGGTCAACCCCGTTGACGACGCCTTGATGGAGATCACGCACGTGCTCCGTGGAGAGGACCTGCTCTCCAGCACCCCGCGTCAGATTCCGCTGTACGCCGCTCTGGCCGGTGTCGGCATCGGCACCGGTGCCCCCGAGTTCGGACACCTGCCTTACGTCATGGGGCAGGGCAACAAGAAGCTCAGCAAGCGCGACCCGGAGGCGAACGCCCTGGGTTACCGCGACTCGGGCTTCCTGCCCGAGGGGCTGCTCAACTACGTCGCCCTGCTCGGCTGGGCGATCGCTGCGGACCGCGACATCTTCTCCCTTGACGAGATGGTTGACGTCTTCGACATCCGGGACGTCAACCCGAACCCGGCGCGCTTCGACCTGAAGAAGGCCGACGCCATCAACGCCTCGCAGATGCGACTGCTCTCGGTCGAGGACGTGACG
>CBDTZB010000213.1:0-5129 GCA_965364795.1 uncultured Nocardioides sp. | reverse complement strand
GAGAGAGATCGTTGGACCCTTTACCCAACGACCCTTCAGCGCGGATCGGCGGGGTGCAGAGCGAGCACCGATCGGGACCGCACGTGGGCCTCGCAATGACGCGCCAACTCGGCGTATGCCGCAGGCCCCATCAGCGCGGTGAGCTCGGCCGCGTGAGTGAGGAAGACCGGTTCGGCGGCGACATGCGCCTCGGTGTTGCCAGAGCAGTACCAGTCGAGGTCGTGACCCCCCGAACCCCAGCCGCGACGGTCGTACTCACCGATCGACACCTCGGTGTAGGTCCGGCCGTCCTGCTCCTCGACCTCGCGAAACGTCCGCCGGATCGGTAGTTGCCAGCACACGTCGGGCTTGGTCTCCAGTGGGTTGCGTCCCTGTTGCAGAGCCAACAGGTGCAGGGCGCACCCGGCACCCTCGGCGAAGTCGGTGCGGTTGTGGAAGACGCAGGCCTGCTGTCCGTCGACCACGATGGTCAGGGTCTTGCGGTCGCCCTCGTCGTCGGTCTCGATCCAGTCGCTCTTCTTCACCTTCCCACTCGCCCGGTCCGGCTTGAACTGCCACTGGGCGGGGGTGAGTTGATCCACAAAACCCTTGGTTCGAGCCTCGTCCTCGTCGTCAGCGAAGTGGGCGCCGAGCGTGCAGCACCCGGTGTCGGGGGAGGTCTCATAGATCCCGGCGCAGCCCTGACCGAAGATGCAGGTGTAGGCCGAGGTGAGCCAGGTGAGGTCGCAGCGCATGACCTCGGACTCGTCGGCGGGATTGACGAACTCCACGTAGGCGCGGGGAAAGACGAGGTCGACTTCGGGCATGCGCGCAGAGTAGTCGCGGTCCGGGGGCTCGATGGGTGAGGCCCGAATCTGCGGGGGTGACTGGTGCGCCCTCCTGGCCTAGACCATCCGGGCCGCAGCGTCCGTCCCTTCCTCTTCCGCGGGTCAGCAGCCGGAACTGCCGTACCGTGGTGCCATGCGATTGGGCGTCCTTGACATCGGTTCGAACACAGGACACCTGCTGGTGGTTGACGCCCACAACGGTGCAGCGCCGCTCCCGGACTCCTCCTACAAGCAGCCCCTGAGACTGGCGGAGAACCTCAACGAAGATGGTGAGGTCACCCAGGCCGGGATCGACGCCCTCACGGCCTTCACCGCCGATGCGTTGGTTGTGGCCGAGGAGAAGGGTTGCGAGGACATGTTGTCCTTCGCCACCTCCGCGGTGCGCGACGCGGGCAACTGTGATCAGGTCCTGAGCCATGTGCGGGAGCGGACCGGGGTGGAGATCTCGGTGCTCGCCGGTGAGGACGAGGCACGGCTGACCTTCCTGGCCGTACGACGCTGGTTCGGTTGGTCGGCAGGACGGCTGGCGGTCTTCGACATCGGCGGAGGTTCGTTGGAGATCGCCTCCGGCGGCGACGAAACCCCCGACGTCGCCTGGTCCCTGCCCCTCGGCGCCGGACGCCTGGCCCGCCAGTTCTTCGAACCCAGCCCGGACGAGGCGCAGTTGAAGGCGCTGCGTAAGCGCATCCGTACCGAGATTGCTCGCGACGCCGGCAACCTGCTGCGTGGCGGTCGACCCGACCGGGCAGCGGCTACGTCCAAGACCTTCCGCTCTCTGGCGCGTATCTGCGGCGCAGCGCCGTCCGGAGACGGGCCGCTGGTGCAGCGTGGGTTGGAGCTGAGCGACCTGCGCACCTGGATCCCGAAGTTGGCCGCGATGACCCCGGAGGAGCTCGCGACCCTGCCCGGAGTCTCGGCAGGCCGTACCCATCAGATTCTGCCGGGAGCGTTGGTGGCCGAGGCCTGCATGGACATCTTCGATCTGCCGACCCTGGCCATCTGTCCGTGGGCGTTGCGTGAAGGTGTCATCCTCGAACGCATCGACCAACTGGGGAGTTGATCACGTGAAGCGATCAGTGCCCGGCAACCCGCGGGTGGGTCTCTCGACATCGTCGGTGTATCCCGAATCCACTGCTCACGGCTTCGCCTACGCCTCCTCCATCGGGTACGACGCGGTCGAGGTGATGGTCGGAATCGATGCCCTGTCCCAGCAGATCAGCGCGGTCAAACAGCTCTCCGAGCACCACGAGATGCCGGTGTGTGCCGTGCACGCGCCTTGCCTGCTGTTCACCCAACGGGTGTGGGGCACCGAGCCGTGGGGCAAGCTCGAGCGATCCGCCGAGATGGCGCACGAGGTCGGCGCCGAGGTGGTCGTGGTGCATCCGCCGTTCCGTTGGCAGAAGGAGTACGCCGCGGGTTTCGTAGAAGGCATCGCGGCGCTGGAGAACTCCACCGGGATCATTTTCGCGGTGGAGAATATGTACCCCTGGCGGGCTTCCTCCAAGCGGGCGATCGAGATGTACCTCCCGGGCTGGGACCCCTCGGAGGAGCCGTACGCCAACACCACCATCGACCTCTCCCATGCGGCCATCGCGGCTTCGGACCCGATCGAGATGGCTGAGCGGCTCGGCTCCCGGCTGCGGCACATCCACCTCACCGACGGGTCGGGTTCCGCGAAGGACGAGCACCTCGTCCCGGGTCGGGGAATCATGGGCGCCGCACCCTTCCTCAACCACCTGGCTGCTGCTGGGTTCGAGGGCGACATCATCTTGGAGATCAACACCCGTCGCTGCAGCAGCCGCGAGGAGCGCGAGGCGGACCTGCGTGAGTCGCTGGAGTTCGCCCGGACCCACTTCGTCGTACCAACCTAGCTCGGGAGGTAGGGGCCGCGATGACCGTAGTGATCTCTCACCTGGTGGTGGATCGTGGTTCGCAACGCGTCCTGAATGGCCTCGACCTCACCGTCGAGTCGGGCGTCACCGGTCTGCTGGGACCGTCGGGCTGCGGGAAGTCGACACTGATGCGCTGCCTAATGGGAGTCCAGCGGATCACGTCCGGCTCCGTGGAGGTGCTCGGCGTGCCGGCGGGCAGTGCAGCACTGCGCTCCCGCGTCGGCTACGTCAGCCAGTCCTCCAGCGTGTACGACGACCTCACCGTCGAGGAGAACCTGCGGTTCTTCGCTCGGGTCCTGTCGGTGGGTAGGGAGCAGGTGGACCGCGTCGTCGAGGTCGTTGACCTCGAACCACAACGCGAGCAGGTCGTGGGTCGGCTCTCGGGAGGTCAACGGTCGCGGGTCGGTTTGGCCGTCGCCCTCCTCGCGGATCCTGACCTCCTGGTGCTCGACGAACCCACCGTCGGGCTGGACCCCGTGCTGCGCGCCGATCTGTGGTCGTTGTTTCACGCCCTGGCGGACGCTGGCACCACTGTGTTCGTCTCCAGCCATGTGATGGACGAGGCGGAGCGGTGTGATCGGCTGCTGTTGATGCGAAGGGGCGAGATCCTGGCCGACGGCACCCCTGCTCGGATCAAGGTGGACTCCGGGGCGAACACCATCGAGGAGGCGTTCCTTGCGCTCGTCGGTGAGGCCACTGATGGCCGGGGAGCCTCGACATGAGCGTGTGGAGTCCCCGGATCACCCTGGCGATCTCCGCCCGAGTCTGGGCGCAGCTGCGTCGCGATCATCGGACCTTGGCGCTCCTCCTCGCTGTGCCGACACTCCTGATCGTCCTGATGTGGTGGATGTTTCAGGACTCCGAAGGCGACACCTTCAACCGGATCGGGCCGCCCCTGATGGCGGTCTTCCCCTTCACGGTGATGTTCCTGGTGACCAGCGTGACGACGTTGAGGGAGCGAACCAGCGGCACCCTCGAGCGGTTACTCACCATGCCGATGGCCAAGTTGGATCTGCTGCTCGGCTACGCGCTCGCCTTCGCTCTGGTGGCTGCGGTGCAGTCGTCCATCACGGTGGCGGTGGCCGTGAACCTGCTCGACCTGCAGATCGTCGGGTCGGTCTGGCTGCTGCTGGCGGTGGCGATCGCCGATGCCGTCCTGGGCACCGCTTTGGGTCTGCTGGTCAGTGCCTTCGCTGCCACCGAGTTCCAGGCGGTGCAGTTCATGCCGGCTCTGGTCATCCCTCAATTCCTGTTGTGTGGGTTGATCGTTCCTCGCGACCGGTTGCCCCCGGTGCTGGAGCGGATCAGCGACGTACTCCCGCTGTCCTACGCCACCGATGCCATGCGCCACGTCCAGGTGTCGACCAGCACGCACGAGGTCTGGTCGGACCTGGCGGTGGTTCTGGGATTTGCCCTGGCGATGCTGGCCCTGGGGGCGGCCACGCTGCGGCGACGGACCCCATAGGGCGGGTGGGCGGACGCAGGAGGAGTCGGTGCGCTCCGTTCACGCTTCGGGGTTACGGTTTGCCCATGTCAATGCTCCGTGCTCCGCTGCTCCTCGCCTCCCGCAGCGCGGCAGTGAAACGCCTCGTCGCCAGCATCCCGGTCTCCGCCGGAATCGTGCGCAGCCACGTTCCCGGTGAATCCGTCGACGACGCGGTCGCCGCCACTGCGGAACTCGTCGAAAAGGGACTCCAGGTCACGTTGGACTACCTGGGCGAGGACACCTTGGATCAGGAGCAGGCTGAGGCGACTGTCGAGGCGTACGTCGCCCTCCTGCGACGACTCTCCGAAGAGGGCCTGTCCCGGCGGACCGAGGTCTCGCTGAAGCTGACCGCGGTCGGTTTGTCGATCGAGCACCACGGCCACAAGATCGCGCTCGAGAACGCCCGCACGGTCTGTCGGGCCGCCCGCAACGCCGGCACCACGGTGACCCTCGACATGGAGGACCACACGACCACCGACTCCACGTTGGCGATCCTGCGGGACCTGCGCAAGGACTTCCCCGAGACCGGGGCGGTGCTGCAGGCCTATCTGCGCCGCACCGAGGGCGACTGTCGCGCGCTGGCTCATGAGGGATCCCGCGTCCGCCTCTGCAAAGGCGCCTACGCCGAGCCGGAGGGGGTGGCCCACCAGGAGCGGATCGAGATCGATAAGTCCTACGTCCGCTGCCTCAAGGTACTGCTCTCCGGTGCGGGCTATCCGATGATCGCCACCCACGATCCGAGGATGATCGAGATCGCTTCGTCGCTGGCCAGCCGCTACGGCCGGGCCCAAGGCACCTACGAGTTCCAGATGCTCTACGGCATCCGTCCCGACGAGCAGCGCCGCCTGGTTGCCGCCGGCGAAACCGTGCGGGCCTACGTCCCCTACGGCACCGAGTGGTACGGCTACCTCATGAGAAGGCTCG
>CBDTZB010000212.1:0-5131 GCA_965364795.1 uncultured Nocardioides sp. | reverse complement strand
CCCAAGGAGAACATCGCCAGATTCACCGCTCGACCGGAGACGGCCTTCTTCACCGCGGGCATCATCTGCAGGGCGTGGGAGTCGCCCCAGAGCACGAGTGTGGGCCTACCCGGCTGCCAGCGGTTGACCTGACAGGGACGGACGTCCGGATTGATGTAGTTGGAGCCTTCGCTGCAGCGGGCCGGGATCTTCGGCCGGTCCAGTGAGGGGTGCTGCGGGGCGGCGTACGTCGGACCGGCGGTGGCGAGCGGGAGCACCAGGGCGCACAGCAGCGCGAGGAGCAGGGCGCGCAAAGACGGGCCGACCGACGGGAGCATTGCGTCAGCATAGATCGTGTCGTGGACAATTATGTGACCATGAGGGAGTGACCGTGCTCCCCGGGACGCCAACTGCGTCTTGTCTGCCCCGACGCTCGCCTGCGTCGGCGCTGCTGGCGACCGTCACGCTGGCGCTGGTCGCGGCCCTGTTGGCCTTCGCCCCCGCCGCTCCCGCGCAGAGCCCGGAGTCACGGCATCCCTCGCAGGACATGCCCGAGCCGCCCAGTCGATGCCTGCTGCCCAGCGGTGCCATCTCGCCGGAGGTCCGCCCCTGCTGGGTGACCAAACCGAAGGCCAACCGACCGACGGTGGTGCTGTGGGGCGACTCTCACGCGATCCAGATGCTGCCGGCGGTGGAGAAGGCGGTCAGAGGCCGCAACGTCAACCTGGCCATGTTCGGTCTCGGCGCGTGCCCGCCCCAGAAGTTCGGGCCGTCGCAAGACATCTGCAAGGACTTCAACGCCGACGCTCTGGACTTCGTGACCCGGCTCAAGGCGGGCGGCTACCCGGTGCGGGTGATTTTGGGCGCCAACTGGCAGGGTTACCGCACCCTGCACCGCAGACTCTTCGTGACGAAGACCCTCAAGCGCCGCGAGGTCGTTGACTGGGTGGTCGAGGTTGCTCGGGTGTTCCCGAAGCGGGCGCCCGCGCTGACCCGCAAACTGGGTCGGATGGGGGTCCATGTCGACATCATCGGCGAGACCGCCACCGTCCCGGAGAAGGGTCTGAAGAAGTGCCAGGCCGGCGAGGAACCCTTCGTCTGCGCCCTGCCCCGCAACAAGGCTCTGCCCCACGAAGCCAGCACCAGAGGTTGGTTGCGCAGCATCATGCGACCACTCCCGCCTGATGCTCGTCTGATCGAGTTCAGCAGCGTCTTCTGCAGCGCACGGGTCTGCCGGGGCCTGCAGGACGGGATCTACACGTTCTTCAACGACCTGCACATCAGCGCCACCCGAGCGAAGACGCTGACCCGCTTCTTCGGCCCCAGCGTCACCCGGTTGAAGGCTCAGCGCTGAGCTGAGCCGTCGCGATCAGAGGTGATCGGGCACGATCAGGGCGTCCGGATCCTGACGGGGCGGCACCCCGGCGAGGGCGGCCTGCACGAGCGCCATCCGGGCCACGATGGTGGCGGCCCGGCGTACCCGTCCGAGGTCGGAGCCGACCGTGGACTCGACGGTCTCGCGGATCTGAGCGTCGGTGAAGGTGGGCCGGGTGCCGATCTCGACCTCGACGTCGGGGAGCGCCACCAGCGCGGCGAGGATCTGGTCGCCGACGCCGTCGAGAAACTGGAAGCGTTGGTACTGCGTCATCGAGTTCCACACCTCGTCGACGTCGAGTTTGTCCTTGCGCACGTGGCGCTGAGCGGCCACGACCGTCTTCGCGGCGGCGGTGACCGCCTTGGTGAGTTCGTTCTCGGTGAAGCGCATGGTCCTTAGGATGTCACTGTGGGTTCCTGGACCGTCACCGTGCCGGTGTCCCCGTCGAGGCGGACCCGATCGCCGGTCTTGAGCACCCGGGTCGCCTGTCGGGCGTTGACCACACACGGCAGGCCGTACTCGCGAGCGATCACGGCTCCGTGGGAGACCGAACTGCCCAGGTCGGTGATCAGCCCACCGATCATGTTGAAGTATGGCGTCCAGCCGATGTCGGTGATCGGAGTGACCAGGATTTCTCCGGACTCCAGTGCCGCCGCCTCAGCGAGCGAGTGGGCCACGCGAACCACACCCTCCACCACGCCGCGGGAGGCGGGTCGGCCGATCAGGACACCGTCGACGAGTTCGGCCTGCTGCGGCTCCAACGGTCGGGGCAGACCAACAGAGATGTCAGGAAACTCGAACCGATGCTGGTAGTCGAGAGCATCTCGGCGAGCTTCGGCACGTCGTACGACGGCCGGGTCGGGATGGGCGATGAAGGCAGGCAGTTCTTCGAGGCTCAGGAAGAAGACCAGGTCGGACTCGGGCAGCGCACCCTCCGCCTCGAGGAGTTGCCCGAGGTGGCGGAAGGCGAGCTTGAAGCGGTGGGTGGTTTCCACCAGGAGTGACTTGGTGTGCTCCCGGCGTCGGATGGCGTTGTGGGCCTTGGGCAGGATCCACTTCAGTCCGCGGCTGAGGCCGGACAGGTCGATCTCGGCGGTGCTGACCTCGCGCTGGGTGCCGGTCAGCAGCCGGGCCTGGACGGCCGCCTGCATGCTCTGCACCAGGGGTGTCGGATCGTCGCCCCAGGAGAGGTCACGGACGCACAGCTCCCGGAAGCCACGGTGTCCATGGTGCTTGAGGAAGCGCTCGAAGACGCGGGCCAGGTCTGGGATAGAGCGCAGCCAATGGGCGGCACTCTCAAGGGTGGCGGCCTGGAACTTCTCGGCCGCATCCGGGTGAGCGGCCACTCGATCGAGCAACTCGTCCAACTCCTGAAGCATCACGGCGCTCTCCACACCGCTGGCCCCGGAGAGAAGGCGGATGGTCTCCGCCTGCTCCGCGACCGTGCTCTCGTTGCCGTTGTCGGCCACCATGTTCTCGACGATGGAGGTGGTGAAACCGGCCAACGCCGAGGACTGGAGGTGCACGGCCATGCAGCGTTCGGCGAACGACAGCTTCGAGGAGATCTCCGCCCACATCGACGCAGAGTCGGGCCGGGTCGCGATCTGGAAGGTGTCGAGGTCCTGACCGAACTGCTCGACGACCTTGGGGGCGGCGAAGCAGTAGCGCAGCAGCTTGCCGGTGTTGTGCACGCGCTTGTGACGCGGGAGCGGCGGCAGGTCTTCGAGCTCGGGGACGATCCGGCCGCAGATCGTCTGCGAGGTCTGAGCGGCGCTGGAGCCGAGGATCCCGGCGGCCATGAGGACGTTTCCGGACAAGTTGATGAAGAGGTGCCCGTACGCCGCGGCAGTGGTCTGCCACTGTGGCTCGATCCGCTGACGAACGCCGACGCTGACCTGCATGTGCTGAACGCCGTAGTCGATCCCCCAGCCGGTGAAGGACAGGGTCAGGGGGCAGACCGCGCCGGGCATCATCTCGCTGACGTTGCTGATGGTCAGGACGTCGCGAGCACCAGGCAGGTCAGTGTCGAACTCGTTGAGATCCGCGGGCAGGGTGGTGATGGGGCGGGCCTGAAGCCAGAAGAGGGTGCCGTCCTGGTCGATCGCCCATTCGAGGTCGAGAGGGTGACCCTCGCTCGCGGCGGCCGAGCGGGCCTGCTTGGCGATCTCACGGATCTCTTCGTCGCTGAGCAACGGGTTGTCGCCGACGAGTTGTCGCTGGACGATCTCTCCGGAGACGTGCACCCCGTAGTGGTCGGGGGTGGCTTCGCCGCTGACCAACGCCTCCCCCAGGCCGGCCACGGCGTCGATGACGAGCAGGTCACGACGCGCGCTGACGGGATCTGCGGTGAAGACGACGCCCGCGGTGCGGGCGTCGACCATCCGCTGGACGACGAGGTTCATCATGGCGCTGGCACCGTCGAGGTGGTCAGCCTGATAGCTGGCCGCCCGATCAGTGTCGGTGGATTCGACGCAGCGATCGATCGCCGAGCGGAGTTGGATCGCGTCGATCACGTTAAGGACGGTGTCGTATTGACCGGCGAACGACGCCTCGGCTCCGTCCTCCCCCTGCGCGGAGGACCGCACGGCGACCGGAGCCCTTCCCAGCGCCTCCCTGTGCCGATCGAGGTCGTCGGGATAAACCCCTGACTGCGCCTGTCTGATCACGAAGGCCGGGGGCACGGACAGCCCCATCTCCACGAGCCTGGCGAGGCCATAGGCCTTGCCACCAACCGAGCCGTCAACGACTTGGGTCAGCTCGACAATTTCCGTACGCACCCGCATGCCTCCTGATGGGGCGTGGCGCACGCCACACCTTCGCGCTCGAAGGTAGCAGCGTCAGGGCGCGTTTGACAGGTGTTTTTGACACGAGTCAATTCAGCTTGGTGCGGGTCAGGCCGCGGCCGAAGGTCCCTGCGACCCGGCATCGGACTGGGTTTCGGTGAGGTCGATGGTGCCGTCCCGGGTCCGCAGGAAATGCTGACCATGAGGGTCGGTCCACCGATAGACCGCGGGTTCGACTGGTCGATATCGCCACCCAGCGTGGGTCTTCAGTTGGTGGTGATGTCGGCACAACGGAGCGAGATTGCATTCGCACGTCGTTCCGGATTCTCGGAAGGGGCAGATGTGGTCGAGGTCGCAGGCCCTGGCTGCTCTGCGGCAGTAGGGGAACACGCAGGTCGTGTCGCGCAGGATGACCGACTCACGCAACGACGTCGACGGGGCGTAGGGGTTGGCATCCCCATCGCTAGCGGAGGATCCGTTGGTTGAGGTGCGAGGAGCCCCTGTGCGCTTGTCCTGAGGTGCGAGCTTGCGAGCCTCGAAGGGACGAGCCTCGAAACCACTCGCCGTGTGCACACATCCCTCACCGAGGTCGATCAGGCCCCGCACGGTGATCTTCGTGTCCGGACGTGAGGCCCATTCGGCGACCTGGTCGGAGAACCAGGCATGGCCGGACTCATCAGTGACCACCACGTCACGACCCGCCAGCGTGTCGGGCGTGAGGGTGAGGTTCAGGTTCAGCTGACGGCGAGGTTTCCCACCACCGGCCTCGTGGTCAGCAAGGAGTTTCATCGCGGCTTCGGGATCAGCGAGGACCCCGACAGCCATGGACCTGCGGGTGTCGAGCGACTCGTGCTGCCCAGCTTCGGTGTGCCGTAAAGCTTCAGCGACTGCGGAGACGGTCAGGTCGAACTCTTTGAGGTCCAACCAGTCCCCACAGATCTGGAAGTACGCCAAACCATTACTGGTCGAGAGGTCTCGTTCGTCGAGGGTGGCG
>CBDTZB010000211.1:0-5139 GCA_965364795.1 uncultured Nocardioides sp. | reverse complement strand
CCGACGTGAAGTTCGAGGAGGAGCTCACCCCGTTCGAATACATGATGTTCCGCGCTGACCTGGATACGCGCTCGCGCACGTCGTTGATGTTCATCGAAACCCTCGACGAAGTGCCCGACATTGACCGGTTGCGAACGCAGGTCGATCGCACAACGCGAGTGGCATACCGTCTGCGTCAACACGTGGTCGCCCCGTTGGTGCCCTTGGCTCCGGCGCGCTGGGTGATCGATCCCGACTTTGATCTCGACTACCACTTCCGACGAATCGCGCTGCCTCAGCAGGGAGGGCTGCGAGCCCTGTTGGACTTTGCTGCCGTTCTCCACGCCACCCCGCTGGACCCCGGTAGGCCGCTGTGGGAGGTCACTCTTGTGGAGAACCTGCAAAACGGCGATGCCAAAGCGGCGTTGTTGTGGAAGTTCAGCCACACCGTGACTGACGGCGTCGGCGGAATGGTCCTGGACTCGATGATCCACCAGGAGTCGCGGGACTTCGACCATGGGCCGATGCCCCTGGTCCCTGTCCCAGAAGACGTCAGTGCCATGGACCTGACGCGAGGTGCGGTTCGACGAGCACCCCTGACTCTGGTGCGTGGATCGGCCAAGCGGGCAGGGGGACTCCTCAACCTGACTCGGCATTCGCTGCGCCATCCGGTCCTGAGCACCTCCGCCGTGACGGGCAAGGTGGCAGAGATCCGCAGACTGGTCGGGCCACCTGCCGTTGAACCGTCTCCACTGCTGCGGCGGCGAAGCCTTAATCACCGCTTCGATGCTCTGGACTTTCCGTTCGCAGACCTGCGGGCCTCCGCCAAAGCTCACGAGTGCTCGGTCAACGACGCCTACCTCGCCGCAGTCGCTGGTGGGCTTCGTCGCTATCACGAGGCGAAGGGGATGCCCATCGAGGCGATGGGGGTGGCCATGCCGGTGAGTATCCGAACCTCCGGATCAGCGGCAGGGAACCAGTGGTCGTCAGTGACCCTGCGGGTGCCGATTGCGGAAACCGATGTGGTGAAACGCATGCGGGAGGTCCGCGCCCAGGTCCTCACCGCCCGATCGAACTCGACCTTCGACCCCGCGAAACTGGTGGCGCCGTTGGTGGCGTGGATCCCGCAGGCTCTCTTGGCCGGTGCAGGGACAGGCAACCTGGGATTCGACGTCCAAGCCAGCAACGTCCCCGGTCACAGTTCTGACCGGTTCATCGCCGGCGCCCGGATTCTCCAAACCGTTCCCATCGGCCCACTGCCAGGGGTGGCCATGATGATCACGATGGTGACACTGAGTGGGCAGTGCTCGGTGGGAATCAACTACGACACCGCGGCCTTCGCCGACACCGACCTCTTCGAAGCCGCGATGCGCGAAGGATTTGAGGAGGTCCTCGAGATAGGACGCTCCAGTAAGTCCCCGAGTCCGAAGCCGATCGCAAACAAGCGTCGAACTGCCACCTCTCAGGGAGAAACATCATGAGCGCTCAGATCCAACGACTCCCCGGAACCGTTGCGGAGATCGAGGCCAGCCCCGAGGGCCCTAGCATCGGCGCCTTCTTCGACCTCGACGGGACTCTGATCGCGGGGTTCTCAGCCAGATACCTAGCCGAGCAGCGGATGCGTGATCGTGAGTACGACATGCGCGACACCCTTCGCAGTCTCGGGGTCGTCGCCAAGGGCGGGCTGAACCCGGAGACCTTCGAAGAACTCCTGGCCATCGGGGCCAGGGGTTGGCGCGGACGGGCCGTTGAGGATCTTGACGAGATGGGACTGCGCCTGTTCGAGAAGAAGATCGCCGACCTGATCTACCCCGAGATGCGCGAAATCGTCCGGGCTCACCAACAGCGCGGACACACGGTTGCCCTCACCTCGTCCGCGACCAGCTTCCAGGTCGAGGCGGTGGCCGCCTACCTCGGCATCGACAATGTGCTGTGTAACCGATTCGTAGCCGTCGATGGGCTGCTGACCGGCGAGGTGGAACGCCCCATCGTGTGGGGTCCCGGCAAAGCGGCCGTGGTGCAGCAGTTCGCGGTTGATCATGACATCGACTTCTCCGCCAGCTACTTCTACGCCGACGGCAACGAAGACACCGCCCTGATGTACCTCGTCGGCAATCCCAGACCCACGAACCCCGGCGACAAACTCGCCAAGGTCGCCAAGAAGCGGGGCTGGCCGATCCTGCAGTTCAGCAGCCGAGGAGCCGGCTCGAAGTTGCGCGCTCTGGCCGCCATCGGCTCGCTGGCCCCCATTGCGGGAGCGGCAGCAGCGGTGGGCCTGGTGCGCCGCGACCGTCGCGCAGGTCTGAACTTCATCTTCGGGCACTGGCCCGACGTCATGCTGAAGGTCAACGGCGTCAAGATCAACGTGCACGGTCGCGAGAACGCCTGGTCGGCGCGTCCAGCCGTGTTCGTCTTCAACCACCGCAACGGCTTCGACCCCTTCATCGCGGTCAGAGTCATCGAGAAGGACTTCACCGCCGTCGCGAAGGGTGAACTGCGCAACGACCCCTTCGTCGGCACCCTGGGTCGACTGGCAGAGATCGCCTTCGTCGACCGGGGCGACACGGTGGCTTCGATCGAGGCCCTGAAGTCCATCGAGGAGTTGGCCTCCAAGGGCCTCTCGGTGCTCGTTGCCCCGGAGGGAACTCGGCTGGACACGCGCGAGGTCGGGCCGTTCAAGAAGGGCGCGTTCCGGATCGCCATGTCGGCTGGCCTCCCGATCGTGCCGATCGTGATCCGCAACGCCGAGCTCATCGGCGGCCGCAACTCCACCAGCATCAACCCCGGGACGGTAGACGTCGCCGTACTCCCGCCGGTGCCCACCGACAAGTGGAAGCACCAGACGCTGAACAAACACATCGACGAGGTGCGGCAGATGTTCCTTGACACCCTGGCGGACTGGCCCGAGGCGGAGGAGGAGAGTGATGCCTGAGTCGTTGCCCCAGCCGTTCTGGCCCACCGGCGGGGAGGTGGTGTTCCTGTGCGACACCACTAATCCTTTAGAACGCTCGCTGGTGCAGAACTTCGTGCAGCAGTTCACCGACCCAGACGCGGTGGAGGCTCCTCGCTTCGTGCACGCGCCTACGGACAACTACGGTGCGCCGGATGACCCGGCTCTCGCTGAGGCGTTGAGTGCTCCGGATGGGACTCGACTGGTGCCACTGCGCGTCGCCTGGCTGCCCGACCGCGACACCGATCAGTCTCGCCCTCGGCTTCGGGATCTGGTGCTCGGGGATCCCCGCAAGCCTCGAATCCGGGTGGCCCGCTACATCCAGCGCCAGCGTCCGGATCGAGCCAGGTGCGTCGCCGGCAAGTCCGCCACTGTGGGTGAGCTGCGCGCTCGCTACGAGAAGCAGCTGCTCGCCGACGCCCACCTGGAGGACGCGGTGCCGGGGGAGTCCGCAGAGGAGGAGCGGGAGACCTTCGCGTCGTTCGTCTTGCGGCAGAGCGGCCTGGCCCTTGACGTCGGTGAGCGCAAGCTCCAGGGCCGCCGCTACAAGGTGCCGCGGCTCGTCATTCCCGGCATCGAGAGCAGCGCCCGCTACCGTCACGCCACCCGAGAGCTGGCTACCGAAAGCGGGCAGACGCTGGCCGAGGTACGAGCCGAGGCCCACCGCCACCTCAGTGAGTTGGTAGCCGCTCCGAGCACCTTCTTTATCGACTGGGTGGGAACGCTGACGGGGTGGATCACCTCACTGGGTTACCAAGAGGTGGTCACGGACCCCGAGAACATCCGCAGGGCCCGCGAGATCATGCGCGACCACCCCTCGGCGCTGATGTGGACCCACAAGTCGCATGTGGACGCGATCGCTCTAATGTCCGTGATGTATGACCACGACTTCCCCACCACCCACTCGATCGCCGGGCGCAACATGGCCTTCAAAGGAGTCGGCTTCGCTGGCCGTCGTTCCGGAACGGTCTTCATCCGACGCAGCTTCAACGACAAACCTGTCTACAAACTGGCCCTTCAGCAGTACCTGGGCTATCTGATGGAGAAGCGCTTCCCTCTGAGCTGGGCCTTCGAGGGCACGCGTTCGCGCAACGGCAAACTCGGACCGCCGCGCTACGGGATGTTGAAGTACGTCATCGAGGCGGCCCACGCCACCGAGACTCAGAACCTGCACCTCATCCCTGTTTCCATCAACTACGACCTGATCGGAGAGACCCCCGACCATGTGCGGGAGGAAGCCGGGCAGGCCAAGGAGGCCGAGAGTCTGGGCTGGTTCCTCGACTACCTGGGTCGACTGCGCAAACCGATGGGCAACATCTACCTGGACTTCGCTGATCCGGTGGTACTGGAGGGCAGGGCTCCCGAACCCACCACTGAGACGCTGCCCGCCATCGCCTTCGAGGTGGCCCGCAAGGTGAACGAGCAAGTACCAGTCACGTTGCCGTCACTGCTGTGCCTCACGTTGCTCGGGGCGGCCCCTCGATCGATGTCCTACTCCGAGCTCGAGAGCAGGGTCACCGACCTGATCGACTGGCTCCAAGCCCGTGACATCCGCTTGACCCGAGCCTTGGCAAGTCGCGACTTCAACGAGTTGGACCCACTGCTCGCCCAGGTCTTCGAGTCAGACGTCGTGCACAAGACTGGCAAGGGCGCGGATTCGCAGTTCAGTGTCAGTGACGACAAGGCTGGCGACGCGAGCTATTACCGCAACACCATCGTTCACTACTTCGTCAATCAGGCGATCGGTGAGGTGGCGCTGGTCAGCGCTTCGGAGGTCGAGCCTGCACAGCGCGCTGCGCGCTTTGAGGAGGAGGCCCGTTGGCTGCGCGAGGTGACCAAGTTCGAGTTCTTCCACACCCCCAGCGCGGAGTTCCTGCCCGCCGTGGAGGACGAACTCAGCCACAGTTACCCCGAGTGGCGTAGTGCGCTGACCGGGTCCAAGCAGGATGTCCTCGATGTGGTGGCGCGGATGCGGCCGCTGGTCGCGCACTCCGCGTTGCTATCGATCCTCGAAGCCTATTGGGTGGTTGCTCGGGTAGCGGTGGAATCCGATTCAACCGAGAAACTCAAGCGTTCCGACGTGACCGCCACAGCACTACGCCGAGGTGGAACGGCCCTGCGCGCTGGTGACGTCACCAATCGCGCCGCCATCGGCAAGGCCATGTTCCAGGGTGCGCATTCGTTGCTACGCGATCAAGCACTCCATGCTC
>CBDTZB010000210.1:0-5155 GCA_965364795.1 uncultured Nocardioides sp. | reverse complement strand
ACTCCGTGCACGAGTGGACTGTTCAGGTCCCCGACGCGACCATCGAGCGAGCCTTCCCCCAGGTTGGGAACCTCACCAGGATCCAGGTCAGCCGTCGTGACGGCAACGGCCGCTGGGGTGGGCGCATCGTGACGCTGACCCTGACCGGGTCGAGGGGCTCGCACACGATCTCTGGCGACACCTGGCGCAGTGCGCTGGGCCTGCGGTCGACTTGGATGAGCTTCTCCGTCGGTTCCGGCTGATCGCGGACCCGTTCAACTCGGTGCCGTAAGGTCGCGGCCAATCAGACGTAGACCGAGAGGTCTCGACGCGAGGCGGAGCGATGGGGACGTGGTGGCGCGGAGCGGTCGTGCTCCTGGCCGCGGCAGGACTCGTCCTGTTGGTGCTGCCACGAGCAGCTGATCCCATCACTGCTCGCCCCACCACGTCGGTCAGCACCACGCCGGAGCGCCTGGAGTACGTCGCCCTCGGTGATTCCTACACGGCTGGTCCCAGGCTGCCGGAGCAGCGGGGCCACCCCGCTGCCTGCCGGCGGTCCTCAGGCAACTACCCCTCGCAGGTGGCGGCCGCCCTGAATGCTCGCCTGATCGACGTGAGTTGCGGCGGTGCCCGGGCGCGCGACCTGGTCCGACGCCAACGACTCTACGACGGCTCCCGGGCCCGCCCGCAGCTTGAGGTGGTGGATCGGCGTACCGACCTGGTGACGTTGGGGGTGGGGGCGAACGAGTTCGGGATCTTCTCCCGCATCTTCGGTCGTTGCGCCCAACGCTCGGTCCGAGGGCTGGCGTGCGGTGACCGTGCGGCCCTACGACGTGACGCGCGCCGGGTCGAGCGGACCACCCTTCAGGCGGTGGCCCAGATCCAGGACCGGGCGCCGGCGGCCAGGATCCTGGTGATCGGGTATCCCCGAATACTGCCTCGCGGGAGCGTCTGCGACGAAGTGCCGTTCACCGTGGCGGACAACCGTCGCCTGCGCGCGGTGTGGACGCGGGTCAACACCTCGCTGCGACGGGCCGCGGAGGGTGCGCAGGTCGAGTACGTCAACCCCTACCCGACCAGTAACAGGCGCCACGTTTGCTCGAAAAGGCCGTGGGTCAACGCGACCCGGCCTGGAGCCCAGCGCGGCACTGCGTTCCACCCGAATCCGCGGGGGATGTCAGGAATGTCGCGTCTGGTTTTGGAACGGATCAGCGCAGCTCGCTAACGGGGTCCACCAAGAACTGGCTGATCACCTCGGGCAGTGTCTGGGCTGCGAGAGTGAGGGCCTGTTCCTCAGGTACGTCGAGGATGACGACGGCCTGCGGGCCACCGGCCATCGTGGCGACCGCCGTGGTCAGACCCACCCGGCGCTGGAACCACGTCGCACGGAAGTTCCAACCGATCACGTGCGTGGAGCCCAGCACCGACCGGTGACGGGCGAGGCTTCCCGATCGGGACACCACGCGACCCTCCACGAAGGCGTGGCCCAATGACCGGACCCGGTCGAAGGCCAGGCCGAGTGCCACCGCCACGGGGACCAGGGCCAACGGGAGCAGGATGAGCACCTCCAGCGCGATCATCCAGGCCACCATGGAGCCCGCGATCAGCAATGCCGGCACGAGGGCTCGGATGTAGCGACGGTTCGCCGCGGCCGGACCGTGTGAGATCAGGTTCGCGGTCAACGGTTCCGAGGTGCCCAGGATCGCTTCCGCGGCTGTGCAGGAGATCTGCACCGGGGCGGGCGGGACCAGCGCTGATGCGGTGGCCTGGCTGCGATCGAGACCGGTGGCGATGGCGTTGAGTCGCCCGCCCTGAAGGGGCCGTAACCCCAGACCCTCAATCAAGGTCACCCCGGCGATGCGGTCCTGGTCGAGGCTGGTCTCCCGTGTGGTGAACAGTCCCCGCGAGACCCGCCAGGCTCCGTCGCTGCGTCCCAGCGAGAAGTCCCAGTTGGCCACCAGATAACCCAGGACCGCCAGCACGACCACCGCCAGAATGAAGACCAGAGCGCCGACCACGAGGACCAACCCGAAGGGCACACCGATGGTCCATCCGTCCGGGTCGAGGCTCAACGGGACGTTGAACATCGAGAGGAGTTGAGCGCCGCCACCGATGCCGGCGGCCGCGATCACCACGCCAGCGCTGGTGAGGGGAGCGAACCGGAGCCACCCCAGGTCGAAGCGGACCACGGGGACTGGATCGGACGGCGTCACCACTCGGGGAGAAGGGCCCTCATCTGCACCGTCTGCGCCGCCTGAGACGGCGTCATCGAGCGAGGGCCGGGCCCGATGGAGCAGGTTCTGCCGCAACTCCTGGGCACGCTCGGTGGGGAGGCCGTCCAGGTCCAGACGGTCGGCTTCCCCGCCGGTGCCGGTGCCGATCCGCATGGTGGTCAGGCCGAGCGCGCGTTGGATCAACGAGGAGGTCAGATCGATGGTGCGGACCCGGTCCAGGGGAGTCGAGGTGATCCGACGGCTCAGCAGTCCGGTCCGCAACTCCACCCGGGTTTCGCCGATGCGATAGGTCGTCGTCAGGTAGCGGCCCAGGCCGAGCGCGACCGGCACCATCAGCGCGAGGAGTTGCCAGCCGTCCCCGCCCGAGGACGACCCGACGAAGACGATCGCGATCACAGCCGGCAGGAAGCGGATCACCTCACGCACCGGCAGCACCAACATCATCCGGGGGTCAAGGCGTTGCCAGTCGTCCTCCGGCCCGGCGTGGGCCTCGGGGAAGGGCCCCATAGGAGGGGGTGGCGGAGGTGGCGGCACGTCGTACTCGCTCATGTGGCGTCGCCCGCGACAGCGTCGGCCTTGATCGTGAGTTCGTCCACCAGCGCACGGGCGCGGGTCGCGTCGAGGCCCTCGATACGCAGCGCGCCCGCGGCCGAGGCGGTCGTCACCGTCACCGTGGCGAGGCCGAAGAGTCGGGCCACGGCACCTTCGACGTAGTCGACGGTCTGGATGCGAGACATGGGGGCGATCCGTCGCTCCCGTGCCCACCAGCCTGTCTGTGTGTAGACCGCGGTGTCCGTGACTTCCCAACGGTGCACCAGGTAGCGCCACTGCGGAACCGTGGCGGCGTGGACAGCAGTGGCCAGCACGCCGAGAAGGACCATCCACCAGGCCAGGTCGATCCGATCCCACACGGCCGCAGCGACGCTCAAGACCAGCACCGTCACCAGTCCCTCGAGAACGCTGCTGATCTGCCACATCAACCGAGCCCTGGTGCTGACTCGCTGCTGTGGCTCGCGAAGAACGCGGCGCGCCGGGGGCTCTGGGGTCGCAGAGTGCTGTGGAGCCGCGGGGATGGGGAACATCGAGGAATCAGCCACGAACCCGAGGTTACGGCGCGGGTCGATGTGACCCCCGCCTGAGGGGAAGTTAGCGTGGGTCACTGTTCGAGGAACCCCCGAATTCAGGAGCTTCGCGCCATGCCTCACCACTCCACGCCCGCCCGGTCGAAAATCGTCGCGGCGATGACCCTCACGTTGGGGATTAGCCTGTCGTCACTGGCCTGGACACCGCCCTCGACCGGAGCCCCTGAGAACAAGGCGCCGAAGTGCGGCGGGCTGAGGGCCACGATCGTGGGGACGGCGGGGCCGGACACCATCGTCGGGACTGAGCAACGCGACGTGATCGTTGGCCTCGGTGGGGACGACACCATCGACGGGTTGGGCGGGAACGACGTCATCTGTGGAAACCGCGGCAGCGACACGCTCTACGGAGGGCGAGGGGCGGACCGCCTCTACGGTCAGCTCAACGGCGAGCTCGCCGACGGTGGCTTGCGCGGGGACACGCTGAGCGGCGGTCCGGGAAACGACGTGTTGCACCCCGGCGGGGATCCGCGGGTGGGCACCCACCGCATCGTTCGTCGCGACACGATCACCTACCACTCCTCCACACGGTGGATCAACGCCAACCTGGCTCGCCGGGTCGTCATCGGTGACGGGCGGGACCGCATCGTGTTCGTCCCTCAACTGCGATTCATCGGCAGCAACCATGCGGACAAGATCAAGGGCTCCCTGAAGGCCGACCGGATCGTGGGCCTTCGCGGCGACGACACGCTGATCACCTTCGCCGGGGACGACCGCGTGGTGGATTCTCTGCGCCCGAACAGCGGCCACGACTCGATCCGGACCGGTCCGGACAACGACACGGTGACCATCACCAGCGGTCGGGACCGAGTACGGCTCGGGGCCGGCAACGACACCGCCAGCACCTCGGGGAACGACTCGGTCTACCTGTCCGGCGGAGGTGGGAACGACACGCTCTATGGCTCCCCGGCGGACGACGAGTTGCGGGGCGGCTCCGGCGTCGACTTCGGTGATGGCCGTGGCGGTCGCGACACGTGCCGACGCATCGAACGAGGCCCCTGCGCCAACTGACCGCTAGGGTCCCCGGTCATGGGTCAGAACTCGGAGAACGCAGACACCGCCAAGCCCGGTCTGTGGTCGGGGCTCGACTTCAAGCGGGGCTTCCTGACCGCGACCGTGAGCATCGCCATCGCGAACGTGATCGCCCTTGCCATCGGGTTCTTGGCCAAGAGCCTGCAGGACGCAATCGACACCCCGCTGTTCAACCGCATCGACGAAGCGGGGACCAACGGGTTCACCGACGTCCTGGCGACGGTCACCAAGATGGGGAACGTGCCGCAGACCCAGGTGCTGGCGGCGGTTCTGGCGGTCGCCCTTGCGCTGTGGTTCGCCCGGCGGGGGACTCGCTGGTGGATGCCCCTGGTCGTCCTGCCGACGGCCTGGATCGGCGCTCGCGGTTTCCAGATGATCCAAGCCAAGATCGTCGACCGGGACCGGGAAGTCATCGCCCTGATCGGCACCGAGGTCGGCAGTTATCCATCAGGAGGCGTGATGCGAATCATCCTGGTCACCGGGGTGGCGGGGTACTTGATTGTCCACTACGTCGGCACCACGCGTCGTACGATGCAACTGATGTTCGCCGGGGTCGCGCTGATCGGCGTGGTGGAGGGCTTCGCCCGCACACGACTCAACCAGCACTGGTTCACCGACGTGGTGGGTGGAGCGATCTTCGGAGGGCTGTTCCTGATGGTCGCTATCGCAACGATCCGGGCGTTCGACCCTGACCCCCACCACACCCACGTCGGTGGCGAAAGAAACTAGTCCTTCAACTCACAGATCACGGCGCCGTTGTTGACCGTGACG
>CBDTZB010000209.1:0-5160 GCA_965364795.1 uncultured Nocardioides sp. | reverse complement strand
ACCCGTCGTCGCCTTGGTAGGCCATTACCCCACCAACAAGCTGATAGGCCGCGAGGCGCTCCTGTACCGCCTGAGCTTTCCTGGCCAGATCATGCGATCCGGACAGAATATTCGGTATTAGCCACGGTTTCCCGTGGTTGTCCCAAAGTACAGGGTACGTTCCTCACGTGTTACTCACCCGTTCGCCGGTTTCAGCCATCCGAAGATGGTTTCGACCCTCGACTTGCATGTATTAAACCCGCCGCCAGCGTTCGTCCTGAGCCAGGATCAAACTCTCCGTTAAGAGACTTGGATACACCCGAAGGTGAAATCTGTTGTCATGCTCAACTGAGCAATTTGTCCTGCATGTTTCAGACCCTTGCGGATCTGGGACTATGCATTTCATTACTTACTTACTTGGAATCGACTCTGATCTTTCAGGGCGCAAGGCCCATCCCGATCTGAGGCGTTGTGATGACTCGCGTCATCACGACACTGACTTTTAGTGCTCTGTGCAGTTCTCAAGGAGCGGTTGCGTCTTCGGGTTCCTCCCACGGCGACGCCACTTCTTCTCCTGGAAGGGAGAGGGGTGGCGGACCAGCCGGGAACGGCTTCCGAAGATGTCCGCTGAGCGAGGCGACTGCCTCGCTCGGTTGGTGAACCGTAGCGAGGTCGTACGCCTTGCCCAAGTCGATCGAGTCGGTGTGCGTTCCCCGTGCAGCGTGTGCAAGGCGAACCGAACCGGTCTCGATCGGCGAGATGCGTACCGTAGCGCGCATCTCGTTGGGGTGTCAATTCCCTCCCCCGCTTGTCCGAGGACGAGCGTCGAGCACCAGCTGGCCGCTGCCCTGGTGAGGGCGGCGAGTCACTGGCGTTCAGTTGTGGAGGGTGTCTGCGTGGAGTGCGGCGTGCCGCGCTCCCTGCTGACAAGAGGGACAGTAACGAGCTCGCCCTGAGTCGCCAACCCGCCCATTGCCCCACGCGCCCCGCGCACACGGTTGCTGCCTGCGCACACCTTGCGGGTAGTCGCGTGCACGCTCCTCACTCCCGCGGCTTCGCGCCAGCGCGCAAGGCGGCCGAAGGGGCAGGAATTCACCTTCCTGCTGGCGAATCTGGCATCATTGACGCTTCTGGGGTTGTGGCTGCCGTTCGGCACCCGCTCCCCCGCCACCACCATCGCCGGCGCTCCTTGCGCCGTCCGTCTCGACGAGGACGCCCCATGCAGACGAAGTCCAACAACTACCTGGCCATCGTGATGATGGCCGCAGGGTTCCTGCTCATCGTCCTCGCATGGAACGGTGCAGCGGGATTTGACACGATCCAGCAGCAGTTCCCGTACCTGCTCTCGGGTGGCGTGGCCGGTCTCGGGCTCATCGGCGGCGGCATCACCCTGCTGTTGGTCCAGGAAATGCGTCGCAGCACGGCCGTCCTGGAGCAGAAGCTCGACCAGCTCGGTGACAAGCTCGCCGCTGCCGAGGCAGCCTCGGCGACCAGCCCCACCCTCGCGATGGGTCAGCTCACCGACCGTCAGCGCCGCGCCCTCGAGCGCGCCGGAGCGAACTGAGCCAACGAACTTCATCCCGAAACACCAGAACGGGACGGCCGCATGGCCGTCCCGTTCGTGGTTTTCTGGTGCCCTCGGCTCAGCCCATGAGCACTTCGGTCACCTCACTGCGGTCCTTGAGTCGCTCGCCTCGGAGTTGCTTGACCATGCGGCCCTGCTCCATCACGAGTCCGAGGTCCGCCACATCCAGCGCACCGACGTTCTGCTCGATCAGCAGCACGGTGACACCGTCCGCGTTGATCTGGCTGATGATGTCGAACACGTCCTGGACGATGACCGGGGCAAGACCCATCGATGCCTCGTCGATGATCAGCAACTTCGGCTTGGCCATCAGACCACGGCCGATGGCCAGCATCTGCTGCTCACCACCGGACAGCGTCCCCGCCAACTGCTGGGTCCGCTCGCGCATCCGCGGGAAGTAGTTGTAGACGATCTCGCGACCCTCTTCGAGCCAGTCACCCGTCTTGCGGTGTGACCAGGCCCCCATCTGCAGGTTCTTCTCGACGCTGAGGTCCGGGAAGACCCGGCGTCCCTCGGGAACCATCACCACACCGGCGGCAACGCACTTGCCCGTGTTCCAGTCGGTGATGTCCTGGCCGTCGAACTCGATCGTCCCGCCCCAGGCGCCCAGGGCTCCACAGACGTTCAGCGCGGTCGTGGTCTTGCCGGCGCCGTTGAGGCCGAGCAGCACCGCGGTCTCGCCGCGACGGATGTCGACGCTGACCCCATGGAGCACCGGCAAGGAGCCGTACCCGCTCTTGAGGTCCTTGAGGCTGAGCAGGACCGGGGCGTCCTCGCCACTCGCGTCCTTCTCGACCCGGCCTGCGCGAGCCTTGACGTTGACCGGGTTCTCCATCGAAGGGGACCCGGCGGACGCCGTGACCTTGGGGATCACGGCCGTGTCGTCGCCCTTGGCACGAGCCGCAGGCTTCGCCGCGGCCTTGGCCTTGGTCTTCGCCTTGGGACCAAATCCTTCGGCGTAGTCGACCTCGGCGTCACCGAGATCCTCCTCGGCGTACGCGTAGCCGTCCGTGGACAGCACGTAGGTGACGCCATCCTCCTCGAAGACGTAACGACCGGTGTCGTCGACGTCCCACTCGACCTCCTCCGCTGCGTCGTCGGTCGGGGTCTCGAGGGGCTCAATTGGGGCTTTGGCGTCGTCGCCCTTGCCCTTGCGGCTCCTGGCCATGATGGCTCCGTGGTGTTGCAGTCGATTGCGCGTCAGATGGTCAGAGCTCAGGCCAGCGTCGCTGCGCCCTCGCCCATGTAGGCCTCGGCCACGTCCTTGTTGACGCGGATCGTCTCCGGCTCGCCCTCGGCGAGCAGTCGGCCGAAGTTCAGCACGTAGATGTAGTCGCAGACCTTCAGCATGAAGGGCACATGGTGCTCGATGATCACGATCGTGAGCCCGAGGTCCTTGCGCATCTGCAGCAGTCGGTCGCCGAACTCCTCGGATTCCTCGGGACCGAGACCGGCGAGCGGCTCGTCGAGCATGAGGACGTCGGGGTCGGTGCCGAGCACGGCTGCGACCTCACACTGCTTGAGCGTCCCGTAGGACAGCCCCGACAGTGGTTCGTGGGCGATGTGCGTGAGCTTCATGTAGTCGAGGACCTCGAAGGCGCGCTCGCGCAGGACCTTCTCCTCCTCGAGCGTCCAGGGCATCCCGAGCATGCCGGCACCCGTGGCGTACCCGATCTTCTGGTGCTGGGACACCATGACGTTCTCCAACACGGAGAACGACCGGACCAGGCCCACCTGCTGGAAGGTGCGACCGATGCCCAGGTGGGTGCGCTGGTCGGGGCGCAGATCCGTGATCGCCTCCCCGCGGTAGCGCACCGTGCCGGTGTTGGGCTTGTAGAAGCCCGTCACGCAGTTGAAGAAGGTGGTCTTGCCGGCACCGTTGGGCCCGATGAGCCCCACGATCTCCTTCTCCTCGACCTTGAAGGTCACGCCTCCCAAGGCCTGCAGGCCGCCAAATCGGATCGAGATGTCGTCGGCGGACAGGATCGGCGGGGGCGCCACGTCGCTTGCCGTCATGACGGCTCCTTCACGGTCGTGTTCTGGGTGTCGATCAGGGACGAGCGGACGAGCCGGAACCGCCGGCGGAACCGCCGCCGACCGTCACGGCCTTGTCCGTCTTGAATGGCTTGAACGACAGCCACGAGAAGATGGGGGCGAACTGCTCGGCGATGCCGCCCGGGAACTGGATCAGCGTGATCAACAGCAGGCCGGCGCCGATCAGCGTCTCGAACACCGCGTCGATGGTCGCGAACACGCAGTACTGGCTCAGGAAGGCGGCAAAGGCCAGCCAGAGCCCGAACACGGCGGCGGCGATCCCGATGACCAGGGTCACGTTCTGTTTGCCCGTGCCTCCGGAACGATGCTTGACGGCCTCGTAGGCGGCACCGATCAGGGCCAACCCGATGACCATCTGGATCACCCGCGGGGGCGCCGAGGTGCAGACCGCGAGTGACTCACCGTGCGGGACACCCCAGGCCTCGTGGGCAACGCCCAGCAGGGTCGGCAGCACCGCGAAGAAGGCACCACCGATGACGACGCCGGGACGGCTGCGAAGCCCGCCGACGACCGTCATGAGCAGGAAGGTCAGCGAGGCCGTGAAGCTGAACGAGCCCGGCGATGCAACCTGTTCCTTGCCGGCGAACAGCAGACCGGCGAGACCGGCGAGGGCCCCGGCGATCACGAAGGCCAACAACTTGTAGGCGGTGACGTTGATGCCCCAGGAGGCGGCAACGCGTTCGTCATCGCGCAGCGCCTGGATGGCACGGCCAGCCTTGGACTCGGTCAGGCGCCAGTCGAAGGCCCAGACCGCAACCAGGACGAACAGGCAGAAGTAGACGAACTGGATGTCGGACTCAGCGAAGGTCGGTCGGGGCGCCAACTTGCCAGCGCCACCACCGGTCAGCGACCGGATGTTGAACAGGGTTTCCTGCGTCAACAGCCCGAACGAGATCGTCACGATGGCGAGGTTGAGGCCGGCCACTCGGAGGGCGATGATGCCCAGGAGCAGGGCGAGCAGCCCGCCGATCACGAAGGCGGCAACCATCGCGACGGGGTACGGCAGACCCATGTCGGTCAGGACGATGCCTCCCGCGAAGGCACCGACGCCCACGAAGGCGGCATGGCCCAGCGAGACCTGGCCCGCGTAGCCCATGAGGACGTTGAGCGACAGAGCGATGATCGACCACGTCACGGCCTGGATGACCACGGGGACGAACTTGGCAGGCAGCAGGTGCGGGACGGCCAAGAGCACGACGATCAGCAGTCCGAAGACCACGAGTCGTGCGATGAAGCCCTGCCCTGACGGCTTCCAGGGGATGCGAGGATCGTCAGCGAACGCAAGCCCGCCAAGGGCTTCGGCTGGTGCGGTTGTCGGCGTTGCGGTTGCCATCGGTCAGGCCTCCTTGCCGAACAGGCCGCGCGGTCGGAACAACAGCGCGAGGATGAGAACAGTGAAACTGGCGATCTGCGGTGGTCCCGGCAGCGTGGACGTCATGTCCAGCGCCAGGACGGTTTCGGTCATGAAGGCCACGGCAACGCCGAGCACGAGGCCACCGACTACGGCGCCGACCATCGAGGTCACGCCGCCCAGCACGGCT
>CBDTZB010000208.1:0-5171 GCA_965364795.1 uncultured Nocardioides sp. | reverse complement strand
CCCGGCCTCGCCGGCGGCTGGCCTGGGTTGCCGCCGCGGCGGCCGTGACGATGGCGGGGTTGGCGGTCCTGCCGACGCTGATCCCGAACAACCAAGACGTTGCTGATCACCCCGTTCTGTTGTCCCCAGCCTCCCGCGCAGCCATCGATCCCGCTGACTACACCCAGGCCTACGCCGCGGTGCAGAAGGCGTTCGCGGCCTTCCCGCGCGGCGAGTACGGGGTCTGGCCCGAATCCGCCGCCGACACGGCCCAGGCTTCCGGCCTCCAGTTCGCCGCGTCGGGTGCGATGGAAGCCGAAGGCACTTGGAGCACCAACACCCAGGTTGCTGGCATCGACGAGGGCGACATCGTCAAGAGCGACGGCCGCACCATCTTCACTGCCTCGGGTAACGAGGTGGTCCTCGTCTCGGCCGACGGTGCGGACACGACCGAGGTGGCCCGGATCGACACGACGGCGGAAGAGACCGGGCTTACGGCGGGCACGGTCCAGGGCCCGGTAATCGACCTGATGTTGCACGACAATGTGCTCGTTGCGCTGGTCACCGAGTACACGCCGCGGCTCTCTGAGCTGCCCTCGAGCGAACCCATGACGTATGTGCCCTACGACGCATCCCAAACGAAGGCCCTGCTCTACGACGTGAGCGACCCCTCGTCGCCGCGTTTCGTGACCGGTCTCGGCCAAAGCGGCGCCTACGCTACCTCGCGGCTTTCCGACGATCTGTTCTACCTGGTGACGGACTATTCTGTCGCCGACCGTGACGGAGTCGATCCGGAGGATCCGGCGACGTTCGTACCGTCCGTCGCCGACGCACGGGGGTTCGCGCCCGTGGCCGCGGCCGATCTGATGATCCCGGCGATTCCGACGGCGCCGTCGTTCCAGGTGGTCAGCAGCATCGACCTGTCCAGTGGGCAGCGCGTTGACACGGCGTCGGTGATGGGACGCGCAGACATCACCTACATGAGCGACGACAACCTCTTCCTGGCCTCCACCACCTACCAGCCCACCGCCACCTCTGAGTTCACCCTCGACCAGGACACCGGACTGCGCGAAGTCGCCCAGAAAACCGATCTGGTCCGGATTGAGCTTGCCGATGGTGCGGTCACCGTCGCGGCCAGTGCCAGCATCCCGGGCATGCCGCTGAACCAGTTCGCACTCGACCACTTCGACAGGCATCTCAGGGTCGCGGTCACCATGGACGGCACCACCGACTCCGGAGGCTGGGCCACCTACCCCACCCTGCTCATCCTCGATGACGCCCTGAGCGTCGTCGCGTCGCTGCCACAACTTGCCGACAACGAACAGATCAAATCGGTGCGTTTCCAGGGCGAGCGCGCCTACGTCGTCAGCTACCGCCAGATCGACCCGCTCTTCGCGCTGGACCTCAGCACCCCCACCGAACCCAAAGTGATGAGCGAACTGAAGATCCCCGGCTTCAGCACCTACCTCCACCCCTGGGCCGACGGCCGCCTGCTGGGACTCGGAATGGACGGCTCCCAGGATGGCCAGATTCTCGGGATGAAGCTCACAATGTTCGACACCTCAGATCCCTTCGATGTAACGGAGGCAACGACGATCCTGGTGCCGTTCACCGATGCCGAGGCGCTGCGCAACCACAAGGCCGTCTTCGTCGATCCCGAGCAGGGCCTCATCGGCTTCGCCGTCGGGACCCCAGACGGCACAGGAAAGGTGGACACGGACTACCTGCTCTACGGCTACAACGAAGCGACGGGCTTCACTGTGCTCGGCGATCTCCCCGTGCAGCAGTCGACCACGCACCAGGTCTCGACCGCCAGGGCGATGACCATCGACGCCGACCTGTACGTGGTCGCTCCCGCTGGGGTCGACGTGTACCGAATCGACTCCCTGACCCCAATCGCCTCGCTCCAGTTCCCCAACCGCTGACTCGCGCTCACCCGGGCGCGCGGCGTATTGGTGGCCGGGGATTCAACGGGCCGGCGCCCCGCCAGCGCGTCCGGATGCTCGCAAGCAGCAGAGCCGGGTGGGCCATCACCACCGGTGACGCCATGAGGTGATACACGCGTGCCATCGCCAGCGTGGCACGAGCATCACCGTGCGCGGCGAGCCGACCCACCTCGCCGACCCAGGCTCCGAACAACACCTGGCCAGCCGACTGTCTGCCTTCGGCGGAGAGCATCCGCAAATCCTGTCCCGTGGCGATGGCCCACGGCAGGGCCGCGACGCGCGCGAGGTGGCGTTGCAGTCGACGAAGTGCCTTTGGGCCAGCACCACTTCTCAGGCTGTCGCGCAGCACCACGGCTTGGCAGGCCGCCACCGTGATGCCCTGGCCGTAGACGGGGTTGAATGCGCACAGCGCATCTCCCACGACGAGCAGGCCGGGTGGCCATCGACGGAGTCGTTCGTAGTGGTGCCGACGGTTGCCCGTTTGGCGATGCAGATGCACATCACCGTGGGGCTCGCCGGCCGCGGCCACTTCGGCGACGGCGGGGTCCGTCAGTCCTTCAAAGAATTGCTCGAAACCAGAAGGATCCCGCGGCGGACGCCGGTCACCTGCTCCCACCGCCGTGACAAGCCACCGCCCACCCTCCACGGGCAGAGCCATGCCGCCAGCCAGCGTCCAAGGCGTCATCAGGAGGACAACGCCAGCGGGCTCCACCGCTTCCGGCGGCACGGAATAGGTACGGGTCGCATACCCCACGTGGGCGTCCACCTCCGAGATCTGGACGTCCCCCAGACCTTCGTTCTTCAGCCAGAGCGGTAAACGCGAGGAGCGGCCGGAAGCGTCGACCACGAGACCCGCGTCCCACACGTTCCCATCAGCGAGGCTCACCTCCCACGTCGGCGCTTCCCTATCGCGATGCAAGCCCACCACCCGGACTCCATCGCAGATCTCGACGCCGGGCAAAGCCCGCACACGGCGGCGGACGACATCCTCCAACAAGGGCCGGGTCACCGACAGCACCGTGTACGCCTTGAGACCGTAGTCCGACCACCCTGCTTCAGCGAGCCACGCCAGGTCGCCGGTATCGATGGTGATGGCACCCAAGCCTTCCAGCTCGGCACCGACTCCGGGGAGCAGCTCCTCCAGTGCCAGCATGCCGCGATGAAGGAATACATGAGGCTGGTTGCCTTGCGGCACCCCAGGTCGAGGTGCTGGCCGGACGGGCAGGCGGTCACGCTCAAGCACGATGACACGGCGACCCGCACTAGCGCATGCCGCCGCCGCGAACAGTCCCGCGAAACTGGCACCCAGAATGACGACCGTGTCCGGTGTGCCGGTCTCCCTGGTCATGGCTCTCTTCCATCGCCGAACGCTCGTCAGTCATGGACATTTCCGGAGGCGATCAGAGTCACTGCACCGTCCCGCTCATGCCAGCATCTACGCACAGCGACAACCAGACAAGGCCTCCGCTTTAACTCGCCAGTGCTCAATCCTCAGAATACCCCGACCGGGACCCAGTGGCCGCGCACCTTGATGAAAATTGGCAGCAACCCGTCAGTGCCGAAAAGGGCGCGCAGCTACTTGCTGGAGGGCCAAACTTGGGCGACGCAGAGCGAAGCCGAAGGCTGGATCTCGACAAGGACGACAGGCACTCCAATGCGCACGCCACGGTGACGCCCGACCGAGAGACAGGCCACAGGACCACGCAGAGACCGAGGTAGAGCAACAGAACCAGGATGTTGTTGATGACAAGTAGGACGTCCCATGAGATCAGGCCGAGGACAGGCGCTCGCTCCATCAGGTCGAACACCTCCGCCACCGTGTGCACGGGCAGCCAGATCGCGCCGAGGACCACCTGAACGACGGTCAGTGCCGCCGAACCCATGGTCGCCAATCCGGACGTCAGCAAGAGGCCACGCCAGGGCTGAACGTGTCCTACCAGCCCACCGTCGAGACCTGCGATCCATGAATGGCCGTCCGCGGCAGGAAATTTCCCGGTGAGCCCACGGACTGGTCGTGCGCACGGTCAAGCGGCCGACTCTTGGCGTGATGCAAGGCACCATCACGTCTTACTTGGTCCCGCAGCGCGTGTCATGTGCGCTCTCCAAGGCGAGGACGCCCCACCCGAACGCCAACCCATGAATGCGGCGCTGGCACTTTTGCTCAGCCCGCAGAGCACCCGCCCAGCGATTCTTAGAACGATGCGGGGTCTGAAGATACAGAGCCTCACAGCAAGCGACCCACGGAGCAAAAACCGGCGCAACTAGCAACGGCCAACCCAGCCGAAAGCCGCAGGGTGCGGGCGGGCGGGCGGATCAGCCTATTGCGCCACACCGGCAGCCTCCACTGTACTTTGATCAGCATATTTATATAGACCGTCAATTGTATAAAGTGCAGTGCGTCTCGCCAATACTTGTCGAGATGCAGTGCAGATTGATCATTTCCACGCTCAACACTTTGAACAAATGGCCCGATTCTGCGGAAGTGTTCAAAGTAGGTGTGTGCACCTTGGCGGGTGGAACCGGCAGACGTTGGTCATCGATGACCGCAGGCATCTTGGCGCTGCGCGAGCACCTGATCGAGGCTCAGGTGACCTGCATGGTGGTGGAAGCCACCGGTGATTACTGGAAACCGTTCTACTACTTATTGGAGAACGCTCCGTTTGAGGTGATGCTGGTCAACGCCCACGACGCCAAAAATCTGCCCGGCCGTAAGACCGTCGTCTCCGATGCTGCATGGTTAGCCCGGCCGGGCGCACCCGATGGTCGGAAGCTCAGCCAGAAGTGGCTTTCGTGGCCACCCGCCAGCTTGAGGTGCGTCGACAATGATCGGCCAGTGCAGGCTAGCCTTCGAGAACTGGTCGCGGCTGCAGCACTCGATTAGGGCGCATCTGGGACTTGAGTACATCAAGAGGTGACGGTGCCGCGACGGTGAGTGAATTAATCGGAGCAAGCGAATACGAGCCGGGACCGGCCATAGAGCGGAGCCAGACGTCGCCGTACACAACGACGCGGTGCCTGACCCTGTTCGCTCCTTGACTGGGAGGAACGAGTCTTCCCGAGTTCCATACAGCAGGCCACACCCCGGTAAAGCAGGCAAATTCGGCCGGGACAGAGACAACGACCTGATAGTCCACGGCAAAGTAGCCCCAGCCCGAAACGACCTTAACCCATGCTCCCTGTGGGGAAAGTGCACCATTCAGTGGCATCAGCGTCCCTTTCCCTGGGGGCCATGGAGGGATGGTCTAC
>CBDTZB010000207.1:0-5185 GCA_965364795.1 uncultured Nocardioides sp. | reverse complement strand
CTGATGGGGACGCGAAGTTCGCCTGATGGGGACGCGAAGTTCGCCTGATGGGGCAATCTAGTTGCCACGTGCGACCGACGACTGCCTGAAGCCCCCATCGAGCGAACCTCGGAGCCCCACGAGGCGAACTTCGTGGTTAGCGGGTCAGGGTGATCAGGCGGTCGTCATCGGGGCTGGGGTCGCCACGACCGTCGGTGTTGGAGGTCGCGAGCAGCAGCGCCGACCCGTCGGCGGTGGGTACGACGTTGCGCAGACGTCCGTAGGCGTCGGTCAGGTGGGCGACGGGTTCTTCCGCGCCGTCATCGCTCAGCGGGATCTCCCACAGGGTGGCTCCACGGAGACCGGCCATCCATAGGCTGCCGTCCCAGTAACCGAGCCCGGCCGGCGAAGCGTCTTGGGTGCGCCACACGGCTACGGGATTGACGTAACTCTCGTCGCTACTGGTGCCCTCGACCTCGGGCCAGCCGTAGTTGTTGCCGGCCTCGATGAGATTCAACTCGTCCCACCGGCTGTCGCCGAACTCCGAGGCCCACAAACGGCCCTCGTCGTCGAAGGTCAAGCCCTCGACGTTGCGGTGACCCCACGTGAAGACCGCGGTGTTGAAAGGGTTCCCGGGGGCGGGTTCGCCTTCTTGGGTGATGCGGAGAATCTTGCCGCCCAGGGAGTCCTGATCCTGGGACAACTCGGGGCTGATCCCGGTCTCGCCGGTGCCGACGTACAGCAGGCCGTCGGGTCCGAGCTCTAGGCCGCCGCCCTCGTGCCGATTCCCATCCCCGATCGGAATCCCCTCAAAGATGACGGTGGGCGGACCCACCCTCTCCCCGTCCCAGGTCATCGACACGATGCGGTTGTCTTTCTCACCGGTGTAGTACGCGAAGATCGTGGACTCGTCCGGGGTGCTCGCCAACCCCAGCAGACCGGCTTCCCCGGCGGGCCGTGCCTCCGCAATGGTCGCCACCACGGTGGCGGTGCCGTCGGCGAGCACGTGCTTGATGTCGGTGGTGTCGCGTTCACTGACGAGGACGGAGCCATCACCGAACGCGATTAGTCCCCAGGGGCTGGTGAGGCCCGTGGCGAGGTCGACGGCGGTCAACTCATCACTGGCTCGATCGTCAGGGTTGGCGGTCGTCGTACCGTCGCTTGGGCTGTTCTCCGCATCGATTCCACCCGAACATCCGGACAGGATCAGCGCAGCCACAGCGAGCGGGAGAAGAGGGTGCACCATGCCACTCATCGTGGCAGCGCCCTCCAAGGTCGCTCTCCGCAGCGTCAAGTGGCGCCGACTCGCGCGTCGGGTGGTTGAGTGACTTCATGCTTCGCGCCGTCACGCTCCTGCTTCTGCTGTCGCTGGTGGCGGCGTGCTCAGGTACGACGTCCCCACCAAGGGAGCCCTCGCCAGAACCGGCCGTTCCGAGCTCACCCACCCCACCGGCAGCCGCTTCGACCGGCGCATCCACACCCAAACGGACCCCGAGCCGCCCTGCGAAGCCGACTCAACCGCCTAGCCCCCAGCCCACCACTCTCCGAGGGATCGACGTCTCGCACCACCAGGGCTCAATCGACTGGACGGCGGTGAGCAAGGACAGGGTCGACTTCGCCTACCTCAAGGCCACCGAGGGTCGCACCTTCACCGATCCGCGCTTCGCCACGAACAGTCGTGAGTCCGACACAGCAGGGTTGCGGGTCGGGGCCTACCACTACTTCAGCCTGTGCTCGCCCGGTAGCGAGCAGGCGCAGCACTTCGCGGCGACGATGGCAGCCCAGACTGACGCCGGCGTCCGCCTCGGCATGCCCCCCGCCGTAGACCTCGAACTCCTCGGCTCCTGCTCGGGTCCGCCGCCCCGCGACGTACTGCTGGAGGAGGTGCGCGACTTCATCAACGTCGTGGAGCGGGCGACCGGCCAGCGCGTGATCGTCTACTCGTTCCCCGACTTCGAAGACCGCTACGGCTTCGCCGGCGACATCGACCGACGGCAGTGGGTACGCCGCCTCGGCGATCAGCCGCCCACTCGGGACTGGTGGCTGTGGCAGCGCAGCCAATCCGCGTCGATCGCGGGTATCGCCGGACCGGTAGATCTCAACACGCTCCGACGCTGAGCCCAACATCAAGGTTATCCACAGGCTTCGTGGACGGGGGGATGCCATTTCCGGAGACACGCCTTAGGCTCGTGACTCGTTAGGTCAAACGTTTCTTTCGGGAGAAACCACATGCACTTCTCGGGTTGTACGCCGCTCTATCGCGGTCTGGTGTCGGTCAATGACTGAGGACCAGACGCGCCTGCGCGCCACCACTGATGGCACACCAGCGCTGCCGTTGCTGACTGACGAACAGTGGGCCGAGCGACAACCACGCCGACGAGGTGTGCGACCTGGTCGGGCCTTGAGGAAGCCATCACTCCTGGTGCGGCTGAGCCACCGGGCGGTGCTCATGACGGCCTCCGCGACGATCGGTATCAGTGCTGCCGTTCTGGTGGTTCACGCCTACGAGAAGCCGCCCGCCACCGAGGTCTCGCCCGTTACGGCGCTGGCTGAGTCTTCGCCGCCGTCCGCGGTGGTGGTGGAACCGTCCGAGCCGCGCGAGATCCCGGTACGCCTCGCCGCTCAAGCCGTACTGCCCGGCGCTTCCTTCGCGCCCGTGACGATCGGATCCGTGCGAGCACGTCCCGGCATCGCCGAGCTCTCCCTCATTGTCACGACCCGGCGAGCTACTCGTCTCCTGGTGATCCTGGAGCGCCGGGGCACGGTCCTGAGGCAGCGATCGATACGTGTGCGAGCGAGCGGATCTCACCGGATCCGCCTCGCAGAGCTGCCACCAGGCGCCCTGCGGTGGCGGATCCGAGTCCCGGGTGAGTCCGAGGAGCGCGGCCGCGCCACCGTCGCAGCGAAACCTGTGGCCCCCCTTTCCACCAGCGCCATCACGGGCTCGCCGACCGATCCTGGGTCTGCCTCGCCCACGGAGGTGACCCCTCCTCCGGCGACGAACCCACCCCGACCCGCTTCTCCTGCACCCGCGCCCAAGCCCCAAGAACCGAAGAAGCAGAAGAAACCCAAGGGCACCGGCGGGACAGGCGGAGGCATCCCCGAGCCCCGGGACCCGGACACCGACGGACCCGGCGGCGGCCCCGTCGACCCCGACGATCCCTGACCCTCACCCCACTTTTCTCGAAAGATCACCAGCAGTGCAGCACCTCTCTCGGAAGGCAGTTCTCATGACCCGTTCCCTACCCACGCGTCTGGCCTTGGCTATGACTCTTAGCGCGCTTGTCACCACCTCGTTCGCCGCCGCACCCGCAGCAGCAGGCCGGCCCACCGACCGACCCTGGTCGGGCTTCCGCATCGCGCAGAACGACACCGCGGCAACGCCATGGGTCGGGGCCCGCAAGGTCAACAAACGCGTGGTCTACCGGATCGACCCCCGGGCCGCTCGCGACGCCGGTCCTCGCTTCGGTCCGGTGAAGAAGGTCTCGAAGGTGTCCGGCAAGGGACGCAAAGCTGCTGCAAGTCGTCTCGAGACGCGTCGGGCGGCCTACATCCTGGCGAAGTACGGCCCGGTGAAGGACGACATTCAGGCCGCCGCCGTGGATGCGGCCGTCCTGCACCTCCTCGAGGGAGGGAAGTTCCGCCTCAACCGCGACGCCGGCAGAGCGCGCATCTTGCGCACCGGCCGAGCGAAGGCGGTCAAGGGCCTGGCTCGCGCGCTGCTTCGCGAATCCGCACGGCACTCCGGCCCGTACGTCGTCACCTCCGTCCAACGCGGTTCGGCGATCCCCGGCGGCGACGCGGAGATCGTCGTCTCCGTAGCTTCCCGGCGGACGGGAGCGCCGATGGTGGCGCTCCCCGTGACGGTGACCAGCCAAGGGTCTACCCGTTCCTCGGTCACCGACGAGGCCGGGCGGGCCTACGTCCGCCTCCCCGCCCCCGAGGCAGGCACACACCAGGTCGACATTCGCGTCGATCGAGTCCCGAGCACCCGACTGCTCGTCCGCAAGCCAGCCAAGAAGGCGGGCTCCCGAGTGGCGATCGCCGGAGCGAAGCGCTCCTTGCAGCGTGTCGGCACCCTCGTAGTCACCGAGGGCAGCCCGAAGGTGCGTGTTGAGGTCACCAAGAATCGACTGAATGTGGGCAACGAGCCGAGGGGGACCTTCACGGTCACCGGCAGCGTGGGCGCCCAGAGTCGGCCCGTCACCATCGAGCGGTTCGGTCCCTTCGCCAAGGGTTCACAGGCTAGGTGCCGTGACAACGGGTCGGTCTACTACAAGTCCGCCACCATCACGATCACCGGCAACGGCACCTACTCCCTGCCGCAGTGGAAGCTGAAGGCCGAGGGCTACTACCTCTACTCAGTCACGGTCGGCGCCAACGACGCCAACCCGCGGGCCTTCACGTGCGGGGCCAAGGTGCACGCCGTCTGACCATGAGCCACAGTCAAGGCTGGCGGCAGGCGGGGGGCGAACGCTTTAGCGTTCGCCCCCCGGTTTGCGGCCATCTTGGGTAGCCCCTTGGCGATTCCGAACTGATCAGGCCAGGCACCGCTTTTGGGCCTCAACCAGGGCAGCGTCCCGCGCCAATTTCACCGCCCTGAACTTCGTCCGCTTCTGGCGTAGCTTCGTCTTGAGCTTGCCGACCTTCTTCTTCTTGAACTGCTTCTTGAACTTCGTCTTCGGCTTGGAAGCCTGCTTCATCCGCAGCAGCTTCTCCGCCTTGGCGACCTTCTTGGCTGCCCGGTTCGCTTGATCCCGGGCCGCGAAGTACTTGATAGCGGCAGCGATGCATTCAGGTGAATACGCCTGCGTACCGCTCGTCTGGACAGTGAAGTCCGCGACGGCGGGCGAGGCGTCAACCAAACCCACCAGATCCTTCGCGCGCACCGAGAACCTGTGCCCTCCGGCGCCAAGAGCAGGCAGCGTTACCGGCGACACACAGGCGAGGTACGCCGATCCGTCGAGGCTGCACTCAAACGAGTCGACGAGTTCGGCTGGGGTTCCCATGAAACTGAAGGTCGGCGACGTAGTAGTGAGCATCCCGTTGGTGGGCCCGGCCGTGATTATGGTGTCTAGGGGAATAGCGGCAACGGGATCCGGGACCTCGGGAAGCGGAACCTCCGGAAGCGGAACCTCCGGGACCTCCGGAAGCGGAACCTCCGGAAGCGGAACCTCCGGGACCTCCGGAAGCGGAACCTCCGGAA
>CBDTZB010000206.1:0-5199 GCA_965364795.1 uncultured Nocardioides sp. | reverse complement strand
CACGTCATCGCCGAGGTGGACTACTCCCAGATCGAGATGCGCGTCTCCGCGGTCATCTCTCGCTGCGAGCCGATGCTCGCCGCATTTCAGCGTGGTGATGATCTTCACCTAAAACTTGCCGGGGGACTAAATGGGAAAGAAGCAATTCAAGGAGCGAAGCTGTGCCTGCTGCGGAGAGGTCTACCTGCCGACAGGACCGGCGCAGAAACGTTGCTCTGGATGCGCAGTTCAGCTGGAGCTAGAGCGTTGTCGGATCAAGTCGTACAACTACGCTGTGCGGGTTGGTCGGATCAGGAATCCGGGAGTTGGGAAAGGTGGAGCGCAGTTAGGCTCGGACAATCATCAGTGGAATGGGGAGAAGGCTCCCCTGTATTACCAAAAATTCCGAAAGAGCTGGTGCGAGCGCTGCGGAGCACGTACGACAGGATTGGCTGGCCGTGGGAATGGGAAACTGACGACCTTGGACGTCCATCACAAGGATCGAAACCGCTCGAACAATCATCACTCGAACTTGGTGACGCTTTGCAGGTCGTGTCATCGGTGGGTGCACAGGAATTGGCCAAACTCACGGGAGTGGATTGGAAGTCCCTTAGGCAACGCGGAAAGGCTGGAGGGTTCGGCCTAATCTTTGGTATGGGTCCGGCCGGATTCATCGATTACGCCGAGGCTTCCTATGGGGTAGTTATGACGATGGATGAAGCCGTACAAATGCACCGGGCGTTCTTCGAGATGTGGCCCGGGCTCACCGAATGGCACCTACGCGCCGAGGCCGAGATGCGCCGGACCGGGCGGGTCGTCTCCCCGCTGGGGCGCGTGCGGCGCTTCACCACGCTCGGCTACGGATCGGACCGGGAGCTGGGCGACGCGATCCGTCAGGCGATCAACTCTCCGGTCCAGGGCACGGCCTCGGACCTGATGCAGCTGGCCGCGTCCAGCATCGAGGGCACGCTGGCCGGTGTGGATTCGGTGGCCGGCGCCCGGCTCGTGGGCACAGTGCACGACTCGATTTTGGTCGAGGTGCCAGCGGAGCGCTGGGAAGCGGTCGTGCGCGCGTGCATGGACCGGATGGCCAGCATCGGTGACTACGTGCACGAGGTGTTCGGGGTCGTGATCGACGTCCCGCTGGCCAGTGAGGCGAAGGTCGGTACCCGCTGGGGGCTCTCTGACGTGGGAGTTCTGGAGTGAGCCTGGATATCGGTGCTACAATTGTGGCACACCGAGGGAGGTACCTACCCCTGAAAGAGAGTGGTCAGACGATGAGCGAAATTCCGCAGGAGCAGACGGGGACTTCCCGGCTCGCTGTGATCCCCGACGATTCCGCGGCGCGCGGGCGCAGCATCCGCATCGCTCCCGGTATCTGGGACCAGGTGGCGGCGCGCTGCCGGGCCGAGGAGTCCCGGCCGTCCTCGTATGCCTGGTCGCACATCGGTGCGGCCTACGCGCTCGGTCTGATCGATCTCCCGGACGGCCTCCCCCACGAGCTGCTCACCAGCGAGAAGCCGCAGAGCAAGTCGCTGCGGCTGCCTGACTGGGTGTGGGACGAGGTGACGGCCCGGTATGCCCGCGAGCGCAAGGGCCGCGGGTACAACCCCTGGGTGCTGCTCGGCGCGGCGTACGGCCTCGGCCTGATCGACCTACCCCGGACTGCGCTCGTCTACCCTCCGCAAACCGAGGGGTAACAGAAACACAGAAACCCCCCGGATCGAAGGTTCCGGGGGGTTTCTCACACCGTGAGGAGAGAACATGCAGGACCGCCGCCAGCCCTACAAGGACGAGCGTATCACAATCCACGTACAAGCTATCGAGCGGCGGGCGGACGCATGAGCGCCTTTCGCGTGCAGCCGTATTCGATGGCATGGCAGCACTACCACGACGCCGGGTGGCCCGGCGTGTTGCCGCTGCCCCCCAACGCCAAGACTCCGCCGCCGGATGGGTACACCGGCGCCCGCGGCTCCGATCCCACACTGGAGACACTCCAGCTCTGGGCGCGTGAGTGCGCGCACGGGAACGTGGCGCTGCGCCTGCCGCGCGGCGTCGTGGGCATCGACGTCGACGACTATGACGGCAAGCGCGGCGGGGAGACGCTGGCCGCTCTGGAGGCCGCCCACGGCCCGCTGCCGCCCACGTGGCGCAGCTCGGCCCGCCCGGGGGCTGTCTCCGGAATACGGTTCTACCGCGTGCCAGTCGGTACTCGGTTCGAGCGCGGCAACCTCGGCGAGCACATCGACGTGATTCAGCACCACCACCGCTATGCCGTCGTGTGGCCCTCGACCAACCCGAAAGCCGGCGGAGCCACGTACATGTGGTTCGACCCGAGCGGAGAGCCGGCCTCGTGGGTTCCGCGCGTCGACGAGCTGCCCGAGCTGCCCAAGGCGTGGCTCAACCTTCAAGGAAAGGTTGAGACTTCCTCGAGGAGCCCTCAACTCAAGGTCGAGAGTTTCGAGGACGGCAGCCTGGTCATCTACCCGCCCCAGCTCTGGGAGCCGTTCGAGCTGCCCAAGACCATCGGCGCGGGCGGGCGCAACGAGACGCTGTTCAAGTACGCCTGCTCGCTGGCCGGCCGCGGAGTGCGTCAGGCCGAGGCGCTGGTCCTGCTGGAGGAGGCGTACAAGCGCTGCCGCCCGCCGTGGCGCGACGAGGAGCCAGAGGCCCTGTGGCAGCGCGTCCAGGACGCCTACGGCAGCGTCAAGCGCCCGCGCGCCGTGCCTGCGAGCGCAGCGGCGATGACTCCCGACGAGGAAGCGGCGTGGGTGCGCGCCAGGCAGGCGCAGTACGACGAGCTGTTCACCACCCCGCAGCTGCGGCACGTGCGCCAGGCAGCCGTGGCCCGGATGGTGTCCCCCGTGGCGCTACTGGCGTGCGTCCTGGCCCGGGTGGCCACCGAAACGCCGCAGAACGTCCTGCTGCCGCCCACCATCGGCGCCGAGGCGCCGCTGAACTTCGGAGTGGCGCTGGTGGGGTGCTCGGGCTCGTCCAAATCATCCACCGTGGCGCTGTCACGTTCGCTGATCGAGCACCAACCGATTCAGACCATCGAGGTCGTGATCGAGGGCCAGCCGCCGGTGCGGGTGGAGGACCCACACGATCCAGTCGAGCGCGCCGTGGGGTCCGGTGAGGGTCTCGTCGAGGCGTTCCTGACGTGGGACCGGGGCTCGCGCCGCCTCGTGCTCAACGACGACCCGCGCCGCCTGCTCACCGTCGACGAGATCGACACCCTGGGCGGCCTCCAGTCGCGCTCCGGGGCCACGATCGCCTCCACGCTGCGCACCGCGCTGACCGGAGGCCAGCTCGGGCAGATGAACGCCTCGGCCGAGCGCCGGCGCCACGTGCCCGCCGGGGCCTACCGGCTCGCGCTGATCGCCGGAGTCCAGCCGCTCCGCTCCGGGGTGCTGCTCGACGACGCCGACGCGGGCACTCCGCAGCGGTTCTTGTGGGCGCACACCCAGGACCTCACCATCGACCCGGACGTGGCCTCGGCCGCTGTTTTCCCCGGATCGCTGGGGTGGAAACCGCCGCAGGTGCCCACCGACCGCGAGGTTTTCCTGGAATATCCCGAGTCAATCAAGGCCGCGATCCGGGCCTCCCACGCGGCGAACGCACGTGGCGTGTCGGACGACCCGCTGGCCGGCCACCGGAACCTGACCAGGTTGAAGGTTTCGGCCCTGCTGGCTCTGCTGCACGGGTACCTCAGCTTCGGACTGGCCGAGTGGGAGATGGCCGGGAAGCTTCTGGAGCTTTCGGACGAGGCCGTGGACGTGTGCCGCGCCGAGTTGTCGCGGGTGGCCCAGGAGAAGAGCCGGGGGAAGGCCCGGGAGGCCGGGGAGGCGGCGATCCTCACCGACCGGATGCGCGACGACGCGGACCTGAAGGCGACCAAAAAGCGCGTACTGGCCATCGTCGTTGCGGCCGGTGCTGACGGCGTGGTGTGGAGCGACGTCCGCAAGGGGATCACTGCCAGAATCCGCCCGCGCGCCGAGGAGGCCCGCGACGCTCTCGTGAGTGAGGGACAGCTCGTGGTTGAGGAGATCGTCTATCAAGCGCGGGCGGGCGTCCGTGTGCGCTCGGCCAGGCTCGGTTGAGGTGCCTCGGATGCCCGCAGATCCAATCGTGACGGCAACCGTGACTGCGTGACGGCGTCACGGTTGCCCCCACTGTCCCTCGCGTACGTAATCCAAAAACTCTCTCTCTCACCTTTATATATGTCATAATTTTTTCGGCGGAGTTCATCCGTGACGGGGGTCGCCACCCGTCACGGTTGAAAATCGTCACGGTTGAACCACCTGGTCAGAGAGCCGCACGGTTTTGGCCAGGATGTGCTACAATCTGTAAGACACACACACACACCACCGCGAGAGGACGCCAGATGATCGCCGCCACCGGAGAAGCCACCTACGCCCTGAAGCGCGAAGACGGCGCGGTCCAGCTGGACCACTGCCCCGTCGTCGCCCTGGGCCCTGATCCGCGCGCGGACGCTGCCCGCTCCCCCAAGCTGTGCGCCTGGGCCGTGTTCGGCGCTCCGTGGGCCGAGCCGGTCACCTCGCAGCGCTGGGACATGGACCTGATCAAGCTCGTGGTGAACGACCAGGACTGGTTCACCGCTCTGGACTACGTCGAAGTCATGCACGCGACGTACGACGCTGACTGATGGTCCAGTTCATCCCCGGCGGCCCGGCCCGCTTCGCTCATCAGCGCGCGGCGCTGGAGCGGATTCTGGCCACGAATGGGGTATGTGCCCTGCTCATGGACCCGGGGACGGGAAAGACCCCGGTCGCCCTGGACTACGCCAGTCTGCTGGCGCACGCCGCGGCCGCCGGCGGATGGCACGCACAGCCCCTCTACGCCCCGCAGGAGCCCTCAGGAGCCCCGTTGGCGCGCCAGGCGCTCGCAGATGCCCGCGCGGCCTCAGCGGCCGCCTACGGCGCTCCCAGACCCTCTCCTGCCCCCTGCGATCCGGGTGAGGCCCGCGTTCTGGTCCTCGGCCCGCTGGTGACCGTCGACACTTGGGTGGGGCACGCGGCGCAGTACGTCTCGCCCCAGGTCGACTACTGGGCCGAGGCGCTGGGCGGCACGATCTTCGAGCGCGTCGAGGCGCTGGCCTCCCGCGGCGGGGAACCGTTCTCCCGGCCGCTGGGCGGGCGCAAAGTGCCCCAGCGCTGGGCGGCCGGGCGCGGCCCTGGGCAGCGCACCCAGCACGTGGAC
>CBDTZB010000205.1:0-5233 GCA_965364795.1 uncultured Nocardioides sp. | reverse complement strand
GACGGGTCAGCACCATGTCGCGGTAGAAGCCGCGCAGTTCCTCGGCGCTGAAGTCGCGGTCGAAGTCCGGGTGGTGCACCCGTTCGCCCTCCGGCGTCAGCAGCTGGATCAGGTCGGGCCCGCCGTCGCGGTAGGCCGGACCGAACACATCGCCGACCTCGGGACCGAAGCCACGGCCTGTCGTCGCAGGCGTTTCGCCTGTGGATCTACCGGTGGGTCCCTCGTGGGATTGTGGGTCGTTCACGCGTGCTCCTAGTCCTGGCCCTGTGCGGGATTGCCGCTGAGCGGGGTGAGTTGCTGGTGTCCCTGAGCCACAGTCACGGCGGTGTTGTGACTGTGACGTGGGCCACGCTCACACCGTAGCGTCCTGGCTCGCGGACTCCAATCCCACCCACGGCATAGGCTCTGAACATGGCTGACCTCAACGCAACCGCAAGCACCACGATCAACGCCCCCGCGAGCACGATCTTCGCGATCCTGACCGACCCCGCTCAGCACTCGCGGATCGACGGCTCGGGCACGGTGCGCGGCGCGGTTTCCGGAGACACCGACCTGAAGTTGGGCTCGCAGTTCCGGATGGACATGAAGATGGGAGCGCCGTACAAGATCAAGAACAAGGTCGTCGAGTTCGAGCAGGACGCCCTGATCGCCTGGAAGCACAAGGGTGTGCACCGCTGGCGCTACGAACTCGCCCCGACCGCCGACGGCGGCACCGTGGTCACCGAGACCTGGGACGTGTCGCGCTACCCGTCCTTCATCGGTGGGCTGCTGTCGAAGCGGTTGCGGGCCGGCACCCAGAAGGCCATCGAGAAGACTCTGGTCCGCCTCAAGGACGCTGCCGAGGCGGACGCGGCCTGATCTCAACGCACCACGTCATTGGGCGCGTTCGCCGGACAGACGTCCCGATCCACGACATGATCCTCATCGTTCCTGGTGGGGTTTCAAAGTGGAGGTTGTGTGCGCGTCGTGACCCGGGTGTGGATCGCCCTCGCTCTCCTTGTGGGACTGATGGCCGTCGCCCCGACCGCGACGTTCGCCAAACCGTCCAACGACGTGCGACCAATCATCAAGAAGCGCAGCTTCCCTGATCCGTCGGTCGAACGGTTCCGCAAGGGCCTGATCGCCGTCTCCACCGGCCCCCGCGCACCGCGCGCCTGGCTGCCGAGGCCCGGCGGTGCCTGGCGCAACATCGGCCCGGCGCTGAAGAAGCGTCCTGCGTGGTCCACCACCGGCAAGGTGTGGGCCGCCGACATCGTCAAGGCCGACGGCAAGTGGCTGCTCTACTACTCGATCACGGTCAGGGGGCTGCACCGCGAAGGCCGCTGCATCGGGGTTGCGGTCGCTCGCACGCCGCTCCAGCCCTTCGTGAACGTGAGCAAGCGTCCGCTGGTCTGCCCGCGCGAGGCCAAGGCACCCCGTGCGCGCGACCTGTCCTCGCCTCAGTACCCCCGTAAGGGCGTGATCGACCCCTCCGCCTTCGTCGGGGCCAACGGCGCTCGCTACCTGCTCTACAAGACCCAGGGGAAACCGTCGACCATCCGGATGGTGCGACTGACCCGCTCGGGACAGCAGAAGATGCCTGGTAGCCGGAGTCGCGAGATCTTGCGCGTGCCACGAACGATCGAGAACCCGGTCCTCGTGCAGCGTCGACACCGCTTCTTCCTGTTCACCTCCGAGGGCGACTACACCCACTGCGGCTATCACACCTCGTGGCGCTCAGCGAGTTCCCTGAGCCGACTCAGCAAGGTGCGACGACACCGGTTGCTCAGTGGCGTCGAGGGTGAGGTCTGCGGGCCCGGTGGGGCAGACATCGTCGATCTGCCCAGCGGGCCGGCCGTTTTCTACCACGGCTGGACCTGTTACCGCCGGGACGTCGCGTGCCCCCGGCGGTTCAACGCGAGCCGTCACTCGGGGATGCGTTCCAAGCGATCGACGTACGCCGCCCCGTTGAAGTGGGCGCAGGGTAAGCCGCGCGCCGGCACCGCCTTCAAGATGGCCGAGCCGCACTCCAATACCACCGAAGACACCGAATCCTCGGGCCTTCCTTGGCCCCTCAGCCTGCGGCCCGCCCTGCGATAGTCCCTCACACTGTGGTTGTTCTAAAGCGCTTGAAAGCACCGCGAAGGTTCGACCACACCGCTAGGGACTATCGCTCCGCAGAGACTTTCCTAAGGACTACTCGCAGGCGAGGTAGGACCCGGGCAAGGTGAAGTTCTTCGGCTTGATGGCCTGCTTGCCCTTCTTGGCCTTCACCACTGTTTTCACCATGGCTCTTGCCGTGGGCGCAGGGCTTTCGAGATCACCCCTCGTTTCACACCGCGCTCTCAACCACGCCCGTGAGGGGTCTCCCACACCGACGGATCAGGGCCCTGGGGGACGATCGCCGACGGGTTGATGTCGGTGTGCACCACGTAGTAGTGGTCCTTGATCTGCTGGAAGTCGATCGTGTCGCCGAAAGCTGGGTTCTGGTAGAGATCACGGGCGTAGCCCCACAGCGCCGGCATCTCCGATAGCTTATTCCGGTTGCACTTGAAGTGGTTGTGGTAGACCGCGTCGAAGCGGACCAGCGTGGTGAACAGGCGCACATCGGCTTCGGTGATGGAGTCACCCATCAGGTAGCGACGGTCGGTCAACCGCTCCTCGAGCCAGTCCATCGCGACCCATAGCCGCTCGTAGGCCTCGTCGTAGGCCTCCTGGGAGCCGGCGAAGCCACAGCGGTAGACACCGTTGTTGACTTCGGTGAAGACGCGCTTCATCACGACCTCCATCTCCTCGCGGAGATCCTCGGGCCAGAGGTTCGGAGCGTCGGCGCTGTGGTGGTCAGACCACTCGAAGAAGAAGTCGTGGGTGATCCAGGGGAAGTCGTTGGTGACAAGCTTGCCGGTCTCGATTTCGACCATCGCCGGGACGGTGATACCCCGCGGGTAGTCGGGGAAGCGCTTGAAGTACGCCTCCTGCAGACGCTCGATGCCGAGCACCGGATCGCGGCCGTCGGGGTCCAGATCGAAGGTCCAGGAGCGCTGGTCGTGCGTGGGACCAGGCATCCCGAGTGAGATGACGTCTTGGAGCCCCAACAGGTTGCGGACGATGATCGAACGGTTGGCCCACGGGCACGCCTTGGCCGCGATCAACCGGTACTTACCGGGCTCGACCGGCCACAGCTCGCCGTTCACCGGACCGTGCTCCGGGGTGCGGGCCCCGGAGGTGATCCGGTCCGGCACGTAGTTCATGTCGCGGTCGAAGGGCTGACCGCCCTTGACGTAGGACGGGGTCAGGTCGGCGCTTGTCGAGACACTCATGCCCGAGACTATAGGTGAAAAGTCAACTAAATCCCAGAATCCGGTTGTGCTCGCTGCTGGAGGGGTTTCGAGACACGACTTCGTCGTTCCTCAACCACCGACGCCGTCCGCTGGTTGAGGAGGTCGCGCTAGCGATCGTCTCGAAACCACCGGAGGGAAGCGCTAGTTCTTCCCCGTGAACGCCGGCGACAGCGAGGCGACGAACTCGAGCTTGTCCAGAACCGGCGCGGGGATGACGAAGGGGTAGAGGTCTTCCTTGCCCATGCTGCGGTTGATCTGGTTCAGAGCGGTCGACAGCGGGATCCAGACGCCGGTGACGACATCACGGAAGGTGGAGAAGGAGGACAGGTCACCGACGGTGGCCAGGCCGTATTCGCGGGCGGTCTGGATGGTGTCGCAGATGTGGAGGTAGTGCGCCCAGGTCTCGGCGAAGTCCTCGAAGGGATGCATCGTGGCGTACATCGAGATGTAGCTCTGCTTCCAGTTGCTCGGCGGACCCTCGGCGTAGTGCCGATCGATCTCGGCCTGATAGTCCTTCGACTCATCACCGAACAGTTCCCGGCACCGTTCCATCCGCTCGTCGCCACGGACCAGTTGCCACTCGTAGTAGTGGCCGATCTCGTGGCGGAAGTGACCCAGCATCGTGCGGTAGGGCTCGTCCAGGTCAACCCGGACCTTCTCGCGGTAAGCGTCGTCGCCCTCGTCGAGGTCGATGGTGATGATGCCGTTCGCGTGGCCGATGATCACCTTCTCGTCGGTGGTCTTGTTGCTGATCAGGTCGAAGCCGAGGCCCTGATCCTCTTCCTCGGGAATGCTCGGGTCACGGCCGAGCAGAGGGAAGCCCTGGGCCTCCAACTCCACGATCAGCCGGCGCTTGGCCTGCTCAGCGATCGGGTAGGCAGCCAGGCCCTCCAGGTCTGAGTTGTTGGGACGGGTGCGGGTCAGCTCGCAGCTGAAGCATTGGCCTCCGACCTTCTCGGTGAGCCAGGTGCAACCGGAGAGATTGAGGTTCCGGCAGATGTGCCAGATCTTGCCCGCTGAGTCGACGTACTGACCCTGGGCATCGATCGGCACGATGGCCTTCTCGTCCCGGGAGTAGGCCAGCGCGCTCTTACACGACACACAGAGGGAGTTCTCGAAGTACAGGGCGTTGTCGCACACACGGCAGCGGAAGGATCTCACGCGCGAACTGTGCCACGAGATCTCTTCGTCAGCCTCACCCGTTGGGCTGAAGCTTCACGTGAGGGGCGCCACGTCCACCGATACCCGCAGCGTCGACCGCTTGGCCTCGGTGAAGATGACGCCCTTGACTGGCGGGACATCGGCGTAGTCGCGACCGAACGCCACACTGACGTATCGGTCCCCGGCCAGTTGATCGTTCGTGGGGTCCAGCGCCAACCACTCGTCCCCGCCGAGCCAGACCTCGAGCCAGGCGTGGGAGGCGTCGGCTCCGAAGACCCGCTCCTTGCCTGGCGGTGGCTGGGTGGCGAGGTATCCGCTGATGTAGCGCGCGGCCAGCCCATGGCTGCGCAGACAAGCCAGCGCGAGATGAGCGAAGTCCTGACAGACGCCGGCCTGCGCCTCGATGGTCTCCGCGACCGTTGAGGTCACCGAGGTGGCCGTCTTGTCGTAGTCGTAGTCGGCAAAGATCCGGTTCATCAACTCGGTTGCCGCCTCGGCGAGTGGCCGGCCCTCGGTCAGCGAGGTGGCGGCATACTCGTGGGCTGCTGGCTCGTGCCGCACCAGCGGTGAGGCGAGGGCGTATTCACTGGCCTTCCAGGCATCGGGAAACGCGGCGCCGATCAGGGGACGCAACGTCTCCCAGGGGCGGGCCAACGACGCCGGGGAATGCACCGGATCGGAGACCTCCACGTGCGTTGTCGCCTCGATCACCAGATCCTCGTGGGGCTCGGTGACCTGAAAGTACGTCGAAG
>CBDTZB010000204.1:0-5238 GCA_965364795.1 uncultured Nocardioides sp. | reverse complement strand
GCACGGTCTGGCGTACGCCGTCCTGGACTACCTCGGCTCGGCGTACGGCAGACGCGTGCTGCTGCTGGTCGGACCGGGCGATAACGGGGGCGATGCGTTGTTCGCTGGCGCTGTGCTGGCACGGCGAGGGGTCCAGGTCGAGGCTTGGCAAGTCAGCGACCGGATCCATGAGGCCGGGGTGCGGGCCCTGCGACAGGCGGGAGGACGGGTCGTGAGCCCGAGCCCTACCTCTGGCTGGTCCACGGACACACGACCCGATCTCGTGGTCGACGGGATCCTCGGAATCGGTGGGCGCCCTGGTCTGCGCCAGAACGCGACAGATGCCTTGGCAGGCCTTCATGGGATACCGATGGTGGCCGTGGACGTTCCGTCCGGAGTGAACGTGGACACCGGTGAGGTCGACGGCCCGCACGTTCACGCCGATCTCACCGTCACGTTCGGCACCCACAAGATCGCCCACCTGATCGACCCCGCCGCCAGCGCCTGTGGGGAGTTGCATCTGGTCGACCTCGACCTGGATCTGCCCGCGCCCACCGTCGAGGCGCTGCAGCCACGGGACGTCGCCAGGCTCCTGCCACGACCACGCTCCGACAGCCACAAATACACCCGCGGCGTCGTCGGCATCCGCGCCGGTTCGGCCACCTATCCCGGCGCCGCGCTTCTCAGCGTCGCGGGGGCGAACACCGGCCTGTGCGGGATGGTGCGGTACGTCGGGGAGCCTGAGGTCGCCGATCGGGTGCGTCAGGAGAATCCCGAGGTGATCGGGGACGGGCGGGTGCAGGCCTGGGTCGTCGGTTCTGGGAGCGGGTCGGAGGCGGCCGCCCAACTCAGCGAGGCCCAGAAGGCGGGAGTGCCGCTCGTGGTGGACGCTGACGCGCTCATCGCCGTCCCGCGCCCCTGGGGACTCGCCTCGGTCCTGACCCCCCACGCCGGCGAACTGGCCGCAATGATGTCCCTGGATCGAGCCGAGATCGAGGCCGCCCCGTTGGGCGCCGCCCGTCGGGCGGCTCAGGAGTACGACGCCACGGTGCTGCTCAAAGGCCGACACACGCTGATCGCCCACCCGGACGGTCGGGTGCGGGTGACCTCCACCGGCACGCCCTGGTTGGCCACGGCGGGCGCGGGCGACGTGCTGGGCGGTCTGATCGGCTCGCTGCTCGCCGCCGGCTTGGACCCCTTCAACGCCGCCAGCGTGGGTTCGTGGTTGCACGGAGCAGCGGCGCAGATCGCCTCCGCGGGTGGCCCGATGACGGCGTTGGCCGTGGCGAAGTCCATCCCGGCGGCCATCCGTGATCTCCCTCCCGTCGGGTGATGGAACAATCACTTTCCATGAGCGCCGCGAGAAAGCCCGAGATCGTCGTCGATCTCGACGCGATCCGGCACAACGTGCGCGTCCTGCGCGAGATCGCGCAGGTGCCCCTGATCGTGGTGGTGAAGGCAGACGGGTACGGCCACGGCATGCAACCGGTCGCAGCAGCCGCCCGTGAAGCCGGCGCCGAGTGGCTGGCCACAGCAACCCTGACCGAAGCGCTTGAACTGCGGGCCGGCGGGGACACCGGCCGCATCCTGTGTTGGTTGACCACACCAGGAGCGCCGTATGCCGCGGCCATCGAGGCCGATCTGGATGTCACCGCCTACTCCGTGGCCGAGTTGGACGAGATCGCAGCGGCCGTGGCCCAGTCAGGTCGGCCTGCGCGGGTTCAGCTCAAGGTCGACACTGGCCTGAACCGCGGTGGCGCAGCCCGCGCGCAATGGCAGGACGTGATAGATCGGGCCCGCGCAGGCGAGCAGGCCGGAGACTGGTCGGTGACCGGCCTCTGGTCACACTTCGCCTGCTCCGACGACCCCACTCACCCCGCGAACGACGCTCAGGAGCAGGCCTTCCGCGAGGCGATCACCCTGGCCGAGGCGAGTGGCTTGAAGCCCGAGATCTGCCACCTCGCCAACTCGGCCGCCACGCTGCTACGACCCTCCGCCCGCTTCGACGCGGTGCGCTGCGGCATCGCGGTCTACGGACTCGACCCGGCCCCCGGGCAGCCGGGAACCCAGGTCGGGCTGCGGCCGGCCATGACCGTGACCGCCCCGCTTGTCATGGTCAAGGCGGTCTCCGCCGGTGACTCGGTCTCCTACGGTCACCTCTGGACGGCCACCCACGACACCACCCTCGGCCTGGTTCCGCTCGGGTACGCCGACGGCATCCCTCGCCAGGCCAGTAACCGGGCGGCAGTGTCGGTGAATGGCGCGCGCTCTCCGCTCCGAGGTCGGATCTGCATGGATCAGTTCCTCGTCGACCTCGAAGGCCGGGAGAGCGCCGCAGGCGACGTGGTCGTGCTCTTCGGCCCCGATGGGGAGGGCCGGGTGACGGCCCAGGACTGGGCCGAGGCCGCCGACACCATCAACTACGAGATCGTGACTCGTCTGGGTGGACGTCTGACCCGACGTCACATCAACCAGACACCGGGGAGCGATCGATGAGGACGCGTCGTCGTATCGCCACTGCGGTCGCGGCGGGATTCGGTCTGGCCGCAGCGGGAACTGCAGCCGGCATCGCTCACCAGCGCCGGGAGATCAGTCGCCGCGCCGGCGAGGAGATCCCGTTCGGTGAGATCCACAGCGAGGCGGTCACCGTGGTCGCAGAGGACGGCGTACCCCTCCACGTCGAGGTCGAAGAACTCGCTTCACCCGAGTCCGCACCCAAGCGTCGCTGGGGGGCGGGCACAAAACTCCCCGGCGTCACCGTGGTCTTCGTCCATGGTTTCTGCCTCTCCGAGGACTGCTGGCACTTCCAGCGCGCCGCCTACCGAGGCCTGGTCCGCAGCGTCTACTACGACCAGCGATCCCACGGCCGGTCGGGCAAGTCCGACCGACACCACGCGACGATCGATCAGTTGGGGCGTGACCTGCGCGCCGTGCTCGATCACGTTGCGCCGACCGGTCCGGTGGTTCTGGTCGGACACTCGATGGGCGGCATGACGATCGTGGCCCTGGCCGAGCAGTTCCCCGAACTCATCGGCGACCGGGTCGTCGGAGTCGCCCTGATCTCCACCACCGCTGGCGGCCTCGACCCGGTGAAGGTGCTGCTGCCGATGCTGCCCACCCGACTCACGCCCCGACTCACCGGACCTCTCGCCGAACGCGCCGTCTCCACGATCTCCCGCGGTCACCGTCTCGTCGACGTCGCACGTCGGGTCGGGCACACGATCGCCATGCTGGCCACCGACCGGTGGGCCTTCGGGGGACACGTTCCGCAGTCATACCTCGACTTCGTGGACGACATGCTCTCCGAAACCCCCTTCGAGGTGGTGGCCGACTTCTTCCCGAGCTTCCGGGGGCTCGACAAGTTCGACCACGTGGGGGTGCTGGGTCGGATCCCGGTGACCGTCATCTGTGGAACCTCCGACCGGCTCACGTCGATCGAGCATTCTCGGAAGTTGCACCAGGAGATTCCAGGCTCGCGTCTGCTGGAGTGCGAGGGCGCCGGCCATCTGGTCATCCTCGAATGCCACGACCGGGTGACCGCTGAGCTGGATCAACTCATCACGGCCGCGCTGCAGGAAAACCGATGACGCGTCCGGCACGAGTCGAGGTACGCCGCGCAGGTCCCGCCGACGCAGCGGTCGTCCAGGCGGTGATCCTGCCGGCCTTCCAGAAGCGGCAACCGCTGGAGCCGCCAGCCGCGGCGCTTACGGAGACCGTCGAGGACATGGCGGCTCTACTGGAGGGGGGCGGTGGCCTGATCGCCGCCTTCGAGGGCGAGGACGTGGGTGCGCTGGTGCTCGACCCCGTCGGGTCCACGATGTATCTGCGGCGCTTCGGAGTCTCTCCACTCCACCAGGGCCACGGCGTCGCTCGGGCGCTCATCGATGCAGCCGTGGAGGAGGCCCAGCAGTTCGAGGACCTCACCGTGGTGGCTCGTGAGGAGCTGCAGAACACCGTGCGTTTCTGGGAGCGTCAGGGCTTCCGCGAGGTCTATCGCAGTTCTCCCAATGTGGAGTTGCGTCGCCCGCTGCGCACGTTCATCTTCGATGTCCCCGATGCCGAGGCGATGCGTGAGCTGGGTGCTGACCTGGCCGAAGCCCTGGAGGGCGGCGACCTGATCGTCCTGTCCGGTGAGCTCGGGGCAGGCAAGACCACCTTCACCCAGGGTCTGGGCGAAGGACTGGGGGTCCGTGGACCAGTGACGTCGCCAACCTTCGTTATTGCTCGCGAGCACCCGTCTCTGGTCCAGGGAACTCCGCTGGTGCACGTCGACGCCTACCGCCTCGGCGGGATCGACGAGTTGGACGACCTCGACCTCGACACGTCCCTGGACGTAGCAGTGACGGTCGTCGAATGGGGCGAGGGCGTCGCGGAGGGCCTGGCTGAGTCGCGGCTTGAGGTGCGGATCATCCGTGCGTTGGCCCACGAGGACGAGCACGAGGATCTCGACCCCCGGCGGGTGCTGATGACCCCGGTGGGTCCGCGGTGGCACGACCTCGACGTACCTGACCAGGAGCGGGCTCCGTTGGCCGAGAAACTCAACGAGAACCTGATGCTCGACTTCCGGGTCTGCGACGAGGACGAATGGCCCGACCTCGACCCCTCGGTCGGGATCGAACTGGCCGTGGTGACGGCGGTCCACGACGGCGAGGTGCTGTTGGTCCGCAACCTGCGCAACGGGGAGTGGGAGCTCTCCGGCGGGCGGGTGGAGGCAGGTGAAGAGCCACGGGAGGCCGCGATGCGGTGCTACCGGGCTGAGGTGGGTGAGCCGCCGGGCGACTTCGACTTCGTCGGTGTCGCGACCGTGCAACTCGGCCACGCCCGCACCATCACGTATGTCGCCTGCTATTGGCTGGACCTACCCCAACGGCCTGACGGGGCTCTTCGCGAGATCAACTGGTGGAACCCGCAGGATCCCGAGGAGACGATCGAAGCGTTGGGACTATCCCCGATCGACGCGCATCTCGCCGCTCTCTGTTTCCCCGGCCGATGACCGGCCGATGACTGGCCGAGGCAGGGCACCGGGCGCCCGATAGCCTCAGCACGTGCTCCTGACGTTCGATACCGCCTCGCCCACGGTCAGTGTCGCGATCTACGACGCCGACACCGATCAGGTGCTGGCGGAACTCCAGTCGGAGCGACCGATGAAGCACGGCGAGGAGTTGGCGCCGCTGATCGAGGCGGCCCTGGCGCAGGCGGGACTCACACGCTCGGACCTGACCGCCATCGGCGTCGGTGTCGGACCCGGTCCCTTCACGG
>CBDTZB010000203.1:0-5255 GCA_965364795.1 uncultured Nocardioides sp. | reverse complement strand
GGGAAACCAGGCCTGGGCGGAGGTCGGGTCCGTGGACACGACCACGAGAGCCACCCTGGCCGTCAGCGCGTCGGGGAAGGGCGAGGTCCCGTTAGCCCTGGCCCTCGGGCTCGTCGTTCTCGCCTGCTGGGGTGTCGTGCTGGTGACCCGGCGTACGGCGCGCCGCTTGGTGGCGGGTCTGGGGCTGATCGCTTCCCTCGGCGCGTTGAGCACCGTGGTGATCGGTCGGGGCCAGGTCTCCGCCAACCTGCGCGCGGCCCTGGTCGAGGCCGGCGCACCGGACTCGGCCACAGTGGACTTCACCGTGTGGTTCTGGATGGCGGGAATGGCCGCGGCGGTCTCGGTGATCGCCACGGTGCTGGCGCTGCGTGACGTTGCGCGGTGGCCTGAGATGAGCGCCCGCTACGACGCGCCATCCTCGGTTCCGCAGCCCTCGACCGACTCGGAGCAGCAGAATCTGGACCTGTGGAAGTCCATCGACGAGGGTCGCGACCCCACCGCGTGACCGGGAGCCCTAGACTTCACACCGACCCGAACACCGATGCATCAGGAGCGCAGATGTCTGAGAACCACGGCAACACCCCGGCGGCCTGGACCTTCGTGGTGCTGGGGCTGCTTGGCTTCGTGGTCGGCGGGGTCGGCCTGATGTTCTCGCCCCTCAACATGGTCATCTTCTGGATCGGCGTCGCCATTCTTCTCAGCTCTGGCGTCGTCTTCGGTGTCATGGCCAAGCTCGGCATGCACAGCTGACGTGAACTGATGGGCCAGACCGTGGTGCTGCCCGCCGCTGGTGCGGTGCGTCCCTCGGTTGCGGATTCGCCCGACCGTTGGCGCCGGATGGTGGACCCGATCGGGACCGCCGCGGGGCTAGGGCTCGTCACCCTGGGACTGCATCTGCGGGACCCGCACGTCTCTGGCAGTTGGGGCCTGTGCCCCTCCGCCATGCTGGGATTCTGGTGCCCGGGCTGTGGCGGACTGCGGGCCGTGCACGATCTGACGGACCTCAGGTTCGCTGACGCCGCCGCCAGCAACCTGCTGCTCATCGTGGCCATGCCGTTCGTGGTGCTCCTGTTGGCCCGGTGGGGAGCGGACCGGTGGCGTGGCATTCGACGTCCTGCGCCGAGTCGGCAGCGGATGCTGATCTGGGCCTACACATTGGTGCCGGTGGTCGCCGTGTTCACGGTGCTGCGCAACACCCCACTGCCGATCGGCACCTGGCTCGCCCCTTAAGACCGATCGTCTGGGGGAGCGTGCCAGACTTCTAGATCGAGGGTTGGTCCGCGTGACCGCCCACTCCACCCTCTTCAGAAAGGCAGAGACCGTTGTCCGTGCTCGCCGAGATCATCGACGGTGTCCGCCTCGATCTCGCTGTTCGGGAGGCGGACCGCTCCGAGGCCGATCTGCGGGCCGCCCTGAGCGATGTCTCCCCGGCTCTTGACCCCATGCCGCACTTTCGGCGAGCCGGGTCGAGTGTGATCGCCGAGGTGAAACGACGCAGCCCCAGCAAGGGTGACCTCGCCGAGATCCCTGACCCTGCTGTGCTGGCGCGCCAGTACGCCGCCGGGGGAGCCGCAGCCATCAGCGTCCTGACTGAAGAACGTCGCTTCGGTGGATCGCTCGCAGACCTGGTCGCTGTTCGGGCGGCGGTGCCCACGCCCATCCTGCGTAAGGACTTCATGGTCACCACCTACCAGTTGCTCGAGGCCCGCGTGGCCGGAGCCGACCTGGCTCTGCTGATCGTTGCCGCTCTCGACGACGACACCCTGCGACGGCTCTACGACGAGGCCCGCGAACTGGGGCTGACCGTGCTGGTCGAGGTCCACGACGAGCAGGAGACCGAACGGGCTGTCGCCCTCGGCGCCGAACTCATCGGGGTCAACGCCCGCAACCTCAAGACGCTCGCGGTCGACCACGACACCTTCTCCCGCCTGGCACCCCTCGTGCCGGACGACCGCGTGCTCGTGGCCGAGTCCGGCATCTCCGGTCCGGGCGACGTCGCTCGCTTCGTCGATCAGGGGGCTCGGGCTGTTCTGGTCGGGGAGGCCCTGGTGAAGGACGGCTCCCCGCAGGCGGCGGTAGCCGCAATGACCGATCTGCAAGGAGCGCGCCCGTGACCGTCCGAGGAGCCTTCGACGCGGACGAGAAGGGCTGGTTCGGTGACTTCGGCGGCCGGTTCATGCCCGAGGCGCTGATCCGTGCCCTGGACGAGTTGACCGACGCCTGGACCGAGGCGATGGCTGACCCGCAGTTCCGCTCCGACTTCGACACCATCCTGCGGGAGTACGCCGGGATCCCCAGCCCCCTCTACGAAGCACGGCGTCTCTCCGAGATCGTCGGGGCCCGGGTCCTGCTCAAGCGGGAGGACCTCAACCACACCGGAGCCCACAAGATTCGCAACGTGATGGGGCAGGCGCTCCTGACCAAGCGGATGGGCAAGACCCGGGTCATCGCAGAGACCGGAGCGGGCCAGCATGGGGTGGCCAGCGCCACCGCGGCGGCGTACTTCGGTCTCGACTGCACCGTCTACATGGGGGCGGTCGACACCCGTCGCCAGTCACTCAACGTCGGACGGATGCAGCTGCTCGGAAGCACCGTGATCCCGGTGGAGTCCGGCAGCGCGACCCTCAAGGACGCCATCAACGAAGCGATGCGCGACTGGGTCGCCAGCGTCGATCACACCGCCTACCTCTTCGGCACCGCTGCCGGCCCGCACCCCTTCCCGAGCATGGTGAGGGACTTCGCTCGAGGCATCGGAGACGAGGCCCGTGCTCAGTGTCTGGAGAAGTACGGCGTGCTGCCTGACGCCGTCGCGGCCTGTGTCGGGGGAGGGTCGAACGCGATCGGTCTGTTCCAAGCCTTCTTGGAGGACGAGTCGGTGGCGATCCACGGTTTCGAACCGGGCGGCGACGGCGTCCACACCAAGCGCCACGCGGCCACCATCCACGCCGGAGACAGCGGCGTCCTGCACGGCGCGCGAACGTTCGTGCTGCAGGACGAGGACGGTCAGACGATCGAATCGCACTCGATCTCCGCAGGTCTGGACTATCCGGGGGTGGGACCCCAGCATGCCCACCTTGCGCGGACCGGGCGGGCCACCTACACGCCAGTCACCGACTCCGAGGCCATGGACGCGATGTCGCTCCTCAGCCGGACCGAAGGCATCATCCCGGCCATCGAGTCGGCCCACGCGATCGCGGGGGCCCTTGAGGTCGCTCGTCGCCTGGGACAGGAGAAGGGTCCGGAAGCGATCATGCTGATCAACCTCAGCGGTCGCGGGGACAAGGACATGGAGACGGCCCTGAACTGGTTCGGTCTTGGTGGCCGGGAGGTGCAGCGATGAGCGTGGCTCGCGCGTTCGACATCTCCCAACGAGAGGGCCGCAGCACGCTGATCGGCTACCTGCCCGCAGGATTCCCCGACGTGGCAGGCAGCCAGGACGCCATGTTGGCCATGGTGGAGGCCGGTTGTGACGTCATCGAGGTCGGTCTGCCCTACACCGACCCGGTCATGGACGGCCCGACGATCCAGGCCGCCGCGCAACAGGCGTTGGAGGGCGGCACCCGCACCCGGGACGTGCTCCGGACCGTTGAGGCCGTGGCCGCGACCGGCACCCCGACCGTCGTGATGACCTACTGGAACCCCGTCGAGCGTTACGGCGTGGACCGTTTCGCGCGCGATCTCGCCAGTGCCGGTGGAGCCGGATTGATTACCCCGGACCTCACCCCGGACTTCGCTCCCGAATGGATAGCGGCCGCGGACCGCGAGGGACTCGACAAGATCTTTCTCGTCGCGCCGTCCTCGACGGACGAACGTATCGCCATGACCACCGCTGCCTGTCGCGGTTTCGTCTACGCGACCGCCGTGATGGGCGTGACCGGAGCGCGCGCCACCAGTAGCGATCTGGCGGGACCGCTGGTCGCGCGGACCCGCGCGGCAACCGATCTGCCCATCGGAGTGGGCCTGGGTGTCAGCAACGGCGACCAGGCGGCGGAGGTCGCGTCGTACGCCGATGGAGTGATCGTCGGTTCAGCCTTCGTCCGCGTTCTGCTCGACCATGCCGATGACCGCACCGCAGGACTCAAGGCGCTGGCGGCGTTGACTGAGGACCTCGCCGATGGGGTACGCCGTGGCTAAGTCGCGACCGGTCCTCGCGGGGCTGCTCGGCGTGCTGATGTTCGCCACCGCGTGCACCGCGGACGCCTCCGAGGAACCCTTCACCGGTCGGGTCCTCGACAGTCCATTGCCGGCGCCGGAGACGGTGCTGGTGGACACCGACAACGAGCCCTACTCGTTGACCGAGGACACCGACGCCCGGCTGACCCTGGTCTTCTTCGGCTACAGCAACTGCCCCGATATCTGCCAGACCGTCATGGGGTCGCTCTCGACCGGACTCAAACGACTCGAGCCGGAGAATCGGGAGCAGGTCGATCTCGTCTTCGTGACGACCGACCCTTCGCGTGACACTCCTGAGGCGCTACGCGCCTACCTCGACCGCTTCGATGAGACCGGCTCGTTCGTCGGCCTCACCGGCGATCTCGAGGACATCGTGGCGGCCGGCAAGCCATTGGCCGCCTACGTCGACGCGGGGGAGCGCCTCCCCTCGGGGGGCTACGACCTCGGCGGCCACACCTCGGCCGTTTACGCCATCGACGGCACCGACACCGCGCCGGTGATCTGGCGGGACGACACCTCGCCTGCGCAGTACGCCGCCGACCTGACCACTCTGCTCGAGAAGGCCTAACATGAACCCGTCACTGATCCTGACCGATGCTCTGCTGAGCCACCCGCTGGTTCCACTGAGCATCCCGAGCCCGTCCCAGGGCGTGTGGAACATCGGTCCGGTCCCGATCAGGGCCTATGCGCTGTGCATCATCGCCGGCATCATCGTGGCGGTCTGGATGGGTGAGCGGCGATGGATCGCTCGCGGTGGACAGGCCGGTGACGTTCAGGACCTGGCCGTCTGGGGGATCCCTTTCGGAATCGTGGGTGCCCGTCTCTACCACGTGGCTACAGATTCCGGGCTCTACTTCGACGGCCCCGGGGGACGGGCGCCCATCGAGGCGTTGTACCTGTGGCGCGGAGGCCTGGGCATCTGGGGCGGTGTTGCGCTGGGCGCTCTAGGCTTGATTCTGGGGGCGCGACACAAGGGCATCAAGATCCTGCCCCTACTGGATGCGATCGTTCCCGGCGTCCTGGTCGCACAGGCGTTGGGCCGCTTCGGCAACTACTTCAACCAGGAGCTCTACGGTCGTCCT
>CBDTZB010000202.1:0-5267 GCA_965364795.1 uncultured Nocardioides sp. | reverse complement strand
GATCGGAGGCAGCGCGCCGGTGTCGGCCATCCCGTACTGCAGGCGCGACGAGGCGGTGACGGCCAGCAGCGCCGTGTTCGTGGTGGCCATCATGGCCACCACGGCGACGACGATGGCGCTGCGCGTGCCGATGGCGACGCCCATCACGTCGGCCAGCGGCTGCTCCGACGCTGCCAGCGCCGCCGGGCCCAGCACGCTCACGCCCGCGATCGCGACCCCGACGTACAGCGCTGTCGAGATGGCGAGGGCGGCGAGCAGCGCTCGGGGGACGGTCCGTGCCGGGTCCGTCGTCTCCTCGGCCAGCGTGATCACCTCGTCGAAACCGACGAACGCGAAGAACACGAGCGCGGCCGCGGTCACCACGCCGGCTGTTGACGCGCCTGCGACGAGGCTCTCGTTGCCGATGTGGGGGATGCCGATGGCGACGATGGCTAGCAGTCCGGTCACCTGCACGGTGCTCAGCACAACGGTGAGCCGTGCGGACTGCTCGATCCCGGCCAACGCGATCGCCGTGACCAACCCCAGCAGCAACCAAGCGCCGAGTCGCTGCGGCACGTCGAAGAAGTAGCGCAGGTAGCTGGCGAACCCGAGCGAGACCGCGGCGGCCGCGATCACCAGCCCCAAGATCATCAGCCACCCGATGGTGAACGCCACCCACTGCGGCGCCACCCGACGGGTGTAGTCGTACTCGGCACCGGCGTTGGGATACATCGATGCGAGCTCGGCGTAGCTCAACGCGGTCAGCGCGCTCAGGGCCCCTGCGACGAGGAACGAGATCCACACAGCGGCGCCGGCCTCGGCCGTCGCCGCACCGAGCAGCACGTAGATGCCGGCACCGATGATGATGCCGACGCCGCTCGCCGTGACCTGACCGAAGCCAAGCGTTCGGGCCAAGCCAGGCGCAGCATGGGACTCTGCGCTCACATCAGCACCGCCGGCCGGCGCGTTGTCAATGCTCATGGGGTTGCAGGCCTTCGAAGCGGCGGTCGCTGGGTCATCTCACTGAGGGAGCCAGACCTAGAACCCGAGGTCTCGCAAGCGCGCTATGAGTCTGCCCTCGCGTGCAGCAGACTGCTCCGGGCTCCACGTTCCTAGGGTCAGCGACTCAACGAGGTAGCCGTCTCTGAGGTAGACGACTCGGTCGCCACGAGCCGCACAGGCGGGCTCATGCGTCACCATCACGATGGTGGTCCCGCCTGCGTGCACGTCGGTCAGGGCATCCATGACCTCGGCTGACATGCTGCTGTTCAGCGCCCCGGTCGGCTCGTCGGCGAACAGCACGGACGGCTGCGAGGCTAAAGCGCGACAGATGGAGGCCCGCTGGAGCTGGCCGCCGGAGATCTCGGTGATGCCGTGCCGTTTGACATGGTCGATCTCGAGCTGCTCCATCAAGGCATCAACGCGCTCGATCGCAGCCTGCTGATCGTGCGGCGCCGCCTTCAGCGCGGGCAGCAAGATGTTGTCGCGGATGTTCAGGTTCTCGAGGAAGTACCCGCGCTGGAAGATGAAGCCCATCTGCGTCAGCCGTACTCGGCTCATCTCGGTATCGGTCAGTGACGTCAGATCCTGTCCATGAAGCGTGACGCTGCCGCTCGTGACCCGGTCCATCCCACTGATGCAGTAGAGCAGCGTCGATTTGCCCGAACCGGATGCGCCCATGATCACCAGGAACTCGCCGGCCTCGACGGTGAGGTCGATCCCGTTCAACACCGGTGTCGGTGGATCTGTCGAGTAGAAGGTCTTCGTGAGCCCTCGGCACTCGAGCGTTGCTGGACCGGTCTTCGTCATGTTCAAATCCTTGTCAGCCTCTGAGCCACGTGCTCTTGTCGGCGACGCGCAGGCGCCGTGTGAGGGCTATCGCGCCCAGATAGCCGGTGATGACCAGCATCAGTGGATACGCCAGATAGACCAGCCACGGGTTCGGGATGAAGTCGAGGCTCGAGATGCCGAGGCCGGCCAGGGAGATGGCGCCGCCAACGAGCCATTCCCCGATCGTGGCGGCGGCGATGGCGCCAGCAACGGTTCCGACGGCGACGGTGACGAGAACCTTGAATCTCAGCTGAGCGGCGATCTCTCGTGACGAGAAGCCGATGGCGGTTAGCACCCCCATCCTTGTGCGCTCCCGCGTGAGTCGGAGCCCAAGAAACATGCTCGTGATGAGCAACGCCACCCCGATCCCGAAAGCGCACGCGAGAACCGCGGCGCTTCGGAAAGCAGTCGTGACGTAGGAGAGTGTCTGCTCCACGTACTCACGCATCGGGATCAACGTCGCGGTGGGGTAGAGATCGTTGTACTCCCGTGCAACGGCCGCTGGGTCTGCATCATCTGTGACATCGGCGTAGATCACGTAGCCGGTGGGCCCGGTATCCACATCGCCCTGCATCTTCGCCGTGAAGCCACCGCTGGTGACGTCTTGGTAGATCCCGCTCACCACAACTGCGACGGCTGACTCGCTACCGCGGCGGCGGAGGGATATCTCGTCGCCCGTGGACAGCTGGTACCTCGTCGCGTTCATCGCAGAGAGGGCGATCTCGCCCACCCCTGGTGGTCCGCCCCGTAGGAACTCGACGGTGCCGCCGGAGTAGTCGCCGACCTCGACACGCATGGTCTCCCACCCCTCCTCGCCAGGCGTCTCGTAGTTGATGTTGGCGAAGTCGCGCACGTGCAACAGCCGGTCGTCGGTCTCCAGCGCCGTCAGGAGCTGTTGATGGGCCGCGTCCAGCTCGTCCGAGTAGTGCAGGTCAGCCCGGAGGTCGCTTTCTGGGGCGCCCATGTAGGTCACGAAGCGAGGGCTGTTGAACGTGGTCAGCAGGTTGGTGGGCACGATCATGAGGAAGGCAGCCAGCGCGAACACAACCGGGACCAGGAGCCACTGACTGGCGTCTGCCCTGAGATCGAGCATCGCGAGTCGCCGGTTGATGCCGCTCCCAGGCGCTGTGGCTAGGTCAGTGCGCCGGGCCCGTCGAGCACGGCGCGTGGCCCGCTGCGCAGCCTGCTTCTCATCCAGGGTGCTGCCGTGGACCAGAGCGCCAACAACCTCAACCCGTCGGACCCCGCGCAGCACGCTCCGACACATCGACATCACGAGGACGTAGACGATCAGCAGGGCCACCACAGGAACGAGGACCGTTGCGGCTCCAACGGCCGGGGTCGAGTAGTTCAGCTGCGCGCTGCGTGTGAGCAGCTGGGTGGCCGGGACGGCCATGACTCCACCGATGATGCAAGCGAGCAACGTCATCAGTGTGTATTTGGTCGAATGGAGCCGGGTTATCAACCTGTTTGGGATTCCGATGGCCTTGAGCACGCCAAGCTCTCGGACAGCGTCCTCCAGCGTGCCTCGGATCACGAACCGCAGGTTGAGCATCGCGATGGCCATCAGGAGCCCGCTGACGAAGACGAGCGCGACCGCGACCAAGCCGTCGCTGAACGCGTTGATCAATCGGATCATCGCGTACGTGACGGCCTGACCGTTCACGGGCAGCGCGTCATCCGCCTCGTACGCCTTCTGGAACTGCGATGCGAGATCGCTCTCCGTAAGTCGGTACTCCACGATGATCTCGGGCTCGGCGCCACCCTGGACCTCGAGGGCGGCGAAGTCATCCTCCGCGATGAGGAACCGCGTCGCGGAGGACAGTGACGACGCCATCTGGGCATCACGGACGAATCCCTGGATGGTGACGCTGTGACTGCCCGTGTCCGTGCCTATCGTCAGAACGTCGCCCTGCTGCAGGTCGAGCATCTGTTGGTACGTGACTGGCACGAAAGCGTCGCCCGCTGTTGGTCGGGGGATCGCGCCGTCCTCGTCGATCAGGAAGTCGAAGGCCGTGTTCTGCGTCACGAAAAGGTTGTCGATCAGGCTCTGTGAGAAGTCCCCGGATGCGCCTGTCGAAGGGCGACGCCACGAGATGGCGGCGCCGTCGAACCCAAGCATCTCCTCGATCAGCCATGCGTCAACTTCGGGGTGCTGGGTTGCGAAGGCTGCGAGGGCGTCAGTGTCGTAGTCCCCGCGGTGCATCTGGAGGAAGTGCGGCGGCTTTGCCTGTTCGAACAGCGCGTCAACAGAGCCAACCAGCCTCTCCATCACCATCGCCCCGGTGGCCATCAGAAACGCGCTCAGCACCAGCACGACGAGGAGCGTCACAGTGACGCCCCGGTTCTTGCGAAGATCGTTGATCCCGTACCGAAGGAGCAGCGAACGGTTCACATCAGCCTCGGGCGGATCGGCGGATTGGCAAGGCGATCTGGTTGACGGACATCTATCGGCCGCCGTCGCGCGAGCGTGTCAGTGCTCGTCGGCGTCCGCGTCGGCCCGTGTGACGTGGACCGTGCCAGCAGGGTGCTCCGGCGGCGAGTAGATCGAGTAGATCTTCAGATCGACGTCGCCCGTGTTGACGACGTTGTGCCAGATGCCGGCGGGCACGATCAGCGCCCAGTCGTCCTCGATCTCGTGGTGCTCGTCGACCTTGTCGCCCGACCGTCCGAAGTCGACCCGGGCGGTGCCCTGCTCAAGGCGGAGGAACTGGTCGAGATGCGCGTGTGCTTCCCAGCCGATGTCCTCGCCAGGCGGGATGGACATCAGGGTGAGCTGCGAGTGCGTACCCGTGTGGATCACCGTCCGGTAGTTGCTGTTGTCGAGGGTCAGGGCCTCGATGTTGTCTACCCAACCGAGCATGTAGGTCTCCTTCGTGACGGGCGATGTGTTCATGCGATGTGTTCGGGCGGTCATCGTGCCGAGGCGCCGCCTGTTCCATGAGGGGCCAAGGGCCCGGCTTCGTCGCCACTATGCCCGAGTGTGAGATGCGAGCGGAGTCGGCGCGTCGCCATCCGTCTGCGTCGGGGCGGTGTGGTCGCCGTGCGCGAGGTGATGCCGGACGTGGGCGATGGCTGCGTCGGTGTGCGTGAACAGGTGGTCACCGCGTCGCGTGATGCGTTCCAGGATGCCGGTGCGCTCGAGCACGCCGCGCGGCTGCGGCTGCAGCCCCGACATCACGACCAGGATCTGCCGCCGCGTCAACCGGTCGACCAGGGTGCGCAACGCGGTGGCCCCGGTGACGTCCATCACCGGGACGCCGCTCATGCGTAGCACCACGGCACGGATGTCGTGGTCGACGCGCAGCAGCTCCTCGAAGAAGCGATCGGCCACGCCGAAGAACAGCGGCCCCTCGATCCGGAACACGACGATGTCGTCAGCTCGGACCTGACGCTGCTGAGCCAGCTCATGTTCTGTCTGTGGCTCGCTGTCGGGTGCGGCCATGAGGTTGGTCAGG
>CBDTZB010000201.1:0-5268 GCA_965364795.1 uncultured Nocardioides sp. | reverse complement strand
TGGCCGCCCTCTTCGGAGGTCTCCTTGCCCAGACCGACTCCCCGGTCAAGAAGGTCAACGCCGCCATGCGCGACGGTGCCGGCACCGCGTTCTTGACCGGCCTTGCCCTGGTGGGGGTCCTGGAGGGCGGAGACGACCCCGTCAACCACGCCAAGGTGGGCGTGAAGCTTCTCATCGGTCTGGTTCTCCTGGTGCTGGTGATGGCCAACCTCCGCAAGGAGCGCATCCCCGGTGGTCTGTGGGTGGGCATGATCGCTCTGTCGGTCATCAACGTGATGGTCGCCGTCATGTGGTCCTCCGTCCACGTGTGATCCCCCCAACTACGAGCTGACTGCAGGCTGACGTCGGGGCGGGCGTTGGGGGTGGTGCCGCGTAGAGTCGGCGCCTCATGAGTACGCCACTGCCGATCCCAGAATTCGCCACCGCACCGTCCGCTTCGACCCCTGCTCGGGGATTGACGACTGACGAGTTGCTGGAGGGTCTCAACGAGCCCCAGGCCGCCGCTGTGCGCCACTCGGGAGCCCCACTGCTGGTCGTGGCGGGCGCTGGTTCTGGGAAGACCCGGGTCCTGACCCGACGCATCGCCTGGTTGATCGCCGAGCGCGGGGCCCACCCCGGCTCGATCCTGGCCATCACCTTCACCAACAAGGCCGCCGCCGAGATGAAGGAGCGGGTGGAGGACCTCGTCGGGCGTCGCGCCCGCATCATGTGGGTCAGCACCTTCCACTCCGCCTGCGTGCGCATTCTGCGCAAAGAGTCCGACAAACTCGGCTACAAGTCGAACTTCTCCATCTATGACGCCCAGGACCAGAAGCGGTTGATGACGCTGGTCCTCAAGGACCTCGACCTCGACCCGCGGCGTTTCCAACCCGGCGCGGTCCTGCACTGGGTCTCCAACCACAAGAACGAACTCAACGATCCGCAGGATGTGGCGGCGGGGACCCTCAACGGGTTCGAGCGTGACTACTCCGCGGCGTACACGCTCTATCAGCGCCGCCTGCGCGAAGCCAACGCGATGGACTTCGACGACCTCATCATGGCCACGGTGCACCTGATGCAGAGTTTCCCGGCGGTCAAGGAGACCTATCGCCGGCGGTTCCGACACGTTCTGGTCGACGAGTACCAAGACACCAACCACGCCCAGTACGCCCTGATCGGCCAGCTCTGTTCCGATGATCCGGAGGTCGCGGCAGAGGCTGTCGTGCCGCCCGCAGAGCTCATGGTGGTCGGCGACGCAGACCAATCCATCTACGCCTTCCGCGGTGCCAACATCCGCAACATCCTGCAGTTCGAGCAGGACTTCCCCAACGCCTCCTCGATCCTGCTTGAGCAGAACTACCGTTCGACCCAGACGATCCTGACCGCCGCCAACTCGGTCATCGGCAACAACCAGGGCCGCCGCGAGAAGCGGCTGTGGTCGCAGGCGGGCGACGGGGAACGCATCGTCGGGTACGTCGCCGACGACGAACACGACGAAGCGCGCTTCGTCTCCGATGAGATCGACACCCTCACCGATAAGGGTGTGAAACCTGGCGACGTCGCGGTCTTCTATCGCACCAACGCCCAGTCCCGGGTCTTCGAGGAGATCTTCATCCGCACCGGTCAGCCCTACAAGGTCGTCGGCGGAGTCCGCTTCTATGAGCGCAAGGAGATCCGCGACGCGATCGCCTACTTGCGGATGCTGGTCAACCCCGACGATCAGGTATCGGTACGCCGCATCCTCAACGTCCCCAAGCGGGGGATCGGGGACCGCGCGGTCGGTTGTGTGCAGGCCTACTCCGAACGCGAACGCATCACCTTCTGGGAGGCCCTTCGTCGAGCGAACGACGCTCCGGGCCTGGCCACCCGCAGTCTGAGTCAGATCAAGGGCTTCGTTGCGATGGTCGAAGAACTTCAGTCGATGGTGCAGGCGGGGGAGCGGGCCGACGTGGTGCTCGAAACCGTGCTGGCCAGGTCGACGTACCTCGATGTGCTCGAAGAGTCCGATGACCCTCAGGACGCCACGCGGTTGGAGAACCTCGCCGAACTCGTGGCCGTCGCGCGCGAGTTCTCAGACGACCCGGTGGCCGGGCCCTCCGCGGACCCCGCAGATGTGGACGCCGGTCTGGTGGCCCCAGGCTTGGGCGACTTCCTTGAACGGGTGGCTCTGGTTGCGGACACCGACCAGATCCCCGACGAGCCGGACCCTGAGGCAGAGGACCTCGGGGTCGTGACCCTGATGACGCTGCACACCGCCAAGGGATTGGAGTTCCCGGTCGTGTTCCTGACCGGATTGGAGGACGGGATCTTCCCGCACTCACGGTCGCTGGGTGATCAGACCGAGCTGGAGGAGGAGCGCCGATTGGCCTACGTCGGCCTCACCCGAGCCCGTGAGCGCCTCTACGTTTCGCGGGCGGTCGTTCGATCGGCGTGGGGCGCCCCGTCTCACAACCCCGCCTCACGCTTCATCGACGAGCTCCCCATTGACCTCGTGGATTGGCGTCGGACCGAGGCTGCGATGAGCCGCTGGTCCCGTCCCGACCTCACCGACTCCTCGCCGGTGCGGATGGGGGCCCCGACGTCGGCCGGTCGCCGCAACTTCACCTCCGCCGCGGCCAGGGCCGACGCTGCCGCGAAGTCGAAACCCGCCCGAGAGATCCCCTCACTGGACCCGGGGGACCGGGTGCTGCACGACTCGTTCGGCCTGGGCACCGTGGTGTCGGTGCAGGGCGCGGCCGAGAAGGCCGTGGCGTCGATCGACTTCGGATCTGAAGGCGTCAAGCGGTTGCTGCTGCGCTACGCGCCTGTCGAGAAGCTGTAGGACCCCACGCGTTGGTTGAGGTGTGAGGAGCGAGCGGTCCCCGCTGGTTGAGCCTCGAAACCACTGAAGCGCTATGGCTTGGTTCGCGTGATCGGAACCTGGTTTCGACACGCCGCTTCAGGCTTCGTTCCTCAGCCTGACGGCTTGCTCAACCACCATCATCTGACCTCTGCTCGTTCCTCGCAGAGCTCAGATGCTCCGAGCTCGAGTTAAAACAGCCCGTTGTTCTGCATGGCCGCGTAGGGGTCGACCGGGTCGCCGCCGCCGGGGCGGACCTCGACGTGGAGGTGGGAGCCGGTGACGTTTCCGGTGGCACCGACGGTGCCGATGACCTGGCCGGCGCGTACGGTCTCGCCGGCGCTGACGTAGTAGGAGGTCTGGTGGGCGTACCAGATCTCGGTGCCGTCCTCGAGGGTGATGACGGTCTTGTTGCCGTAGGCACCCTCGTAGCCGGTGGAGGTGACGACGCCGTTGGCGATGGACATGATCTGGTCGCCGGTTTCGCCGTTGAAGTCCAGGCCCGTGTGGGAGCTGGCCCAGAGGCCGTACTGGCCGAAGCGGGCGGTGAGGACGACCGGGTTCAGCGGGTAGGTCCACTGGTTGTCGGCGATCTTCTCGGCCTGCTGCTCAGCCTGCTGGGCGAGCTGGCCCAACGCAGCGTTGCGCTGCTCGGCCTGCTTCTCAGCAGCGGCGACCAAATTCGAGTTGGAGACCGAACCCAGGGCGTCGCGACGCGAGTCGCGGCTGACCGGCGTGCTGCGGGTGCCGACCACGGAGCTCACGCTGGCGACGCCGCCTTCGCCGCTGAGGGCGCTGGCGCGTTGGACCTGGTTGGCAACCGAGGCGGACGCAGAGGGTGCGAAGTCGGTGTCGGTGGACACCACCGCGCCACCGATGGCCACCGCAATGGTGGCGATGCCCACCGCAACCGGTGCGGTGGGAAGGAACTTGAACAACGGGCCGCGTGCGCCGGCGTGACGCACGGCCTTGCGCTTGCCCGAAGGGGTGGCGGGCACCAGTGGGAACTGAGCCGTCGCCTCGAAGTCGTTGAAGTGATGCGTGGGGTCGAGCCTCACCTGTGCGGGTGTGGTGACGGCCGCAGCAGGCGCGATTGACTGCGCGGGCGATGCGGCGTTCTCGGCGAGGTCCGGGCTGAGGCTGCGACCGGCGACCCGGCGGCCAACATAGGAAGTGGCAGGGGTCTTCGAGGTTGGACGTTCTGCGCGTCGTTCCGCTCGGTGGTGACCCATAGACCAACTTCTCCATACGCTCGGTGAAACAGTGCGACTCAAAGGGGCTTACTGCGGGGGGTGCTGCCGTGTGGTGCCGAATCGGGGGGTACAGCGGGGCTGGTGTGCACCAGCCAGTAGCCCGTCGGAGACTGTAACGGAAAGGTCACGGCCGTGCGAACCGACGATGTCCCAATTGTGCACAAGTGCGGTAATGGGCGTGGGGAAACAGGCGTAAATGTGCCATGCGCCACACAGTCTTTACCCAGCGGGCCCTTTTCCTACGCCACATCTCGCAGATAGTCGGACGTCCTACTACTCTGTGACCATGACCTCTGCCACTTCTGAGCCCACCGTCGACGGCACCCCCCTGCACCGGTTGCGGATCGTGGTCGGCAAACCCGGCCTGGACGGACATGACCGCGGAGCGAAGATCGTGGCTCGGGCGCTGCGTGACGCGGGGCATGAGGTCATCTACACGGGACTGCACCAAACCCCACAGCAGATAGTGGAGACCGCAATCCAGGAGGACGCTGACCTCGTTGGGCTCTCGGTGCTCAGCGGTGCCCACATGACGCTGTTCCGCAAGTTGGTCGAACTGCTGGCCGAGCGCGACGCCTCCGACATCGTTCTGTTCGGAGGCGGCATCATTCCCGAGGAGGACATCCCTCTCCTCGAGGAGATCGGGGTCGCCAAGGTGTTCACCCCCGGTGCGGCCACCACCGAGATCACCGACTGGGTGAGGCAACACTTCGCTGAGTGAGCGCCTGCTGATCTCTTGACGGCAGTCATCCTGAGCACCCCGGTCTGCGGGACCGGATTTCGGCCGACCTAGAAACTGCCCTAAGGTGCGTCGGTGGAGCCGAGGCATCTAATGGTGACCCGGACACCCCAGCCAATGGTGCGCAGCGGCACGCGCTGCACGCTCGATACAAGGACATGGTGGATCAGTGGATCTCATGGAATTCCAGGCGAAGGAACTTTTCGCCAAGCATGACGTGCCAGGTGCCCTCGGCATCGTTGCGACGACGCCGGCCGAGGCCCGCGCCGCAGCGGAGAAGCTCGGTGTGTGCGTGGTCAAGGCTCAGGTCAAGGCCGGAGGCCGAGGCAAGGCGGGTGGCGTCAAGCTCGCCAAGACCCCGGACGAGGCCCAGGAGCACGCCGAGGCGATCCTCGGTATGGAGATCAAGGGCTTGACCGTCCACCGGGTGCTCATCGCTCCCGCTGCGACGATCGAGG
>CBDTZB010000200.1:0-5270 GCA_965364795.1 uncultured Nocardioides sp. | reverse complement strand
AACGGCCCACCGACGACCTGCTCCGGATGGGTCGGATTCCCCCCGACTACAGCCCTGACTTCAACGTCGAGCCCGGCACCATGCGCGCACCATTGCGGTCAGCTGACCGCATCTATATTCTCGAAAGCGGTGGCGACGGCGGTCAGTTCTCCGCCGTGATTCCCAGTTGGCCGGGCTCTGTCGAAGTCATCTCCAAGCAGATTGAGGAGGCATAACATCGTGACCAACAACGAACTCGTTGATCCGATCCCACGGCCGTCAGCCGGTCGCATCGAAGTGAAGATGAAGCCCGAGGTCGCGGAAGTCATCTTCCTCGACAACGGGAAGCCGAACTCGATGGCGATCCTGAAGGGTGCCCAGGCCGAGCTTCGCCGTCGTGGCATCAAGGTCCGCGAACAGATCTACGCCAAGGAGAGCGCAGCCAAGCCCATCGAGGGTGCGCTCCTGGGGCAGTTGTCCTCCGAGCGAGGGTTGCTCCTCGCCGGGGTCAATGATTGAGGTAGCTGCTCGTCGGGTGGTTCGCTCGACTCAGTCCTCCTCCAGCGTGCTGGAGTGTCCGCATTCGTCATTCTGACGGAGCCGTTCGCCGAGATGGCGCAAACGGTGATGACCTACTACGAAACCGATCGTGAACTACCCGCGGTGTTGATCGAGCACCCGACGCAGAACCTCCCACCGGAGGACCTGCCGTCCCGCTCGAAACAGATCGCGGATGCAGCAGAACGACTCCTGGAGGGCCTAGAACCTCGCGAGTGAAGGTAGTCCCTGACGAAGTAGTGGTGAAACCGGCCGTTTCGCCACCATTTCGTCAGGGACTATCGCTGTTTTCAGGGGCGGAGCCGACGGGTGTCGTCGGGGAGACGGACCGTGCGACCGGTCCGGTCGAGATGGTCGAGCAGGCCCAGCGTCGTACGCCGGTTCGCCTGCAGGTGGCCGCGTGCGGCACTGGTGGTGAACGGTTGCTCCAGGTCAGCCAACGTCGCTAGGGCTTCTTCGTCGGCCCCGGGCAGCAGAACGACTCCGGGTGCGACGCGGAGCAAATGACCCGACTTGTGTAGTCGGGCGACCCGGCGCTCGTCGAGGCCCATAGTGGCCAGCGTCGGTTTGTCGGGCGCTTCGAATGGCGATCCGCCCAGGAACTCAGCTAGGGCGTCAATGGCGGCCTGGTCCTCGGGCGAGAGCGCAGGAGTGAGGTCGGCCCGCACCCAGCGGCCGTGCTCGACCCGCACCGAGGTCGGCGCTAGGTGCGCCACCACGGCCTCGGGAAGCTCCAACGATCGCGCCGCGGACGCCAGGGTCGGCGCGGCGCTGGCCTCGCTCACCAGCCGGAGCAGGTCTGGGGCCACGTCCGCGGCCCGTCGAGCCGAGAGCACCCACTCGTCGACGATCACCGCGTCACCCGGGAAGTCCACCGGGGTGCCGAACCAGTGCTCGTAGTCGGCCCAGCGCGCGATCCCCCGGAACTCCAGGTCGGCGCCGACCGTCAGATCGAACCGGTCGAGTTCCGCGGCCCGACGCTCGGCGAACCCACGACCCGCGGAGGGAGCCGGGGCCGGGTCGACGACGTCGAACCCCCAGATCGTCCGGCTCCCGGGGTCGCGCAGCAGCGCCCGGTCACCGACCTTCAGTGGGAGGGGCCGAGGCAGCGTCAGACGGGCGTAGCGCTCGGTGAGCGCCCGGAGGCGAACCTCGTGGGAGGCGGACCGGAAGTGCAGGATCGGGGTGCGGGGGAGGCGTTGCTCGTGCTGGGCGTCCGCCGCGATCAGGCGTACGTCGACCGTGTCGGTGTAGGCGTACGTGCCCGGGGTGGCCAACGCTTGGCCGCGCTGCAGGTCACGCGCTGCTCGACCGGCGAGCTCGAGAGCCACCCGCGCGGTTCCGCTGATCGTGTCGTGCCGCTGACCCAGGGACTCGATGGAGCGGATGCGCACGGAGTGGAGCCCGTCAGCGAGGTGGGCCTCTAGCTCGTCGCCCACGGTCACCATGCCGGATTCGAGGGTTCCGGTGACGACGGTGCCCGAGCCTTTGAGGTTGAAGTGCCGGTCGATCCACAGCCGGACCGCAGGCTCCTCGCGTGGCGCGGGGACGTGGCCCAGCACGTCGGCCAGCGTGGCGGTCAGCAGGGCGAGCCCGTCGCCGGTGCGAGCGCTCACGACGACCTCGGGGATCCCCGCCAACGAGGTCCCCCTCAGCCGCTCGCGCGCTTGAGCCAGGATCGGTGCCGGATCGGCGAGATCGGCCCGCGTCACGACCAACACGCCCCGGTCGACGCCGAGGGCGTGGAGGGCGTGCAGGTGTTCGGTGGCTTGCGGCATCCACGGGTCGTCGGCGGCGACGACGAACAGGGCGACCGGGACCTGGCCGAGCCCGGAGAGGGCCGTGGCGACGAACTTCTGGTGTCCGGGGACGTCGATGAACGCCACCTCCCCGACCCCCTCAACGTCGCACCAGACGTAGCCCAACTCGATGGAGAGACCGCGCTTCTTCTCCTCGGCCAACCGGTCCGGGTCCTTGCCCGTGAGGGCCTGCAGGAGAGTGGACTTGCCGTGGTCGACGTGGCCGGCGGTGGCGACGACGTACATCAGGCGGCCCGCATCAGGTGGCCCGCATCAAACGGCCAGGACGCGGCGTACGACGGCGATCAGTTGGGCGTCGGCTTCAGGCGGGATCGCCAGCAGGTCGAGCAGCAGCCGATCCTCATGAAGACGTCCGACCACCGGCTCGGCGCAGGTCCGGAGCGCTTCGGCGAACCGTTGCGGGAGGGCGATCGCGGCACTGGGCAGATCAACGCCGGGCGCGCCGCCGCCGCCCACCTGGCCGACGGAGTGCACGGCCTCGGCTGGCGCTCCGATGGCGTCGGCGGCCTTCTGGGCGCGGGCGTAGAGCGAGGCGGCCGTGGTGGCAAGGGCCGCGGCTACGGGTGGTGTGGGGCCCGTCAGGGTCGCTTCAAGGGCGGCGAGGGTCAGCTTGTCGACGCGCAACGCCCGGGCGGCGGGGTGTCGCCGCAGCCGGGTGACCAGGTCGGCCTGGCCCAGGATCAGACCGCACTGGGGGCCACCGAGGAGTTTGTCTCCTGAGGCGGTCACCAGAGCCGCGCCCGCCTCCAGGGCGGTGCGGGCGTCGGGCTCGTCGGGCAGACGCGGGTGGGGTTCCAACAGGCCCGACCCGATGTCGACCACGACGGGCACCGGGAGCGTGGCCAACTCGGCGACGTCAACCGAGGAGGTGAACCCGACGACCTGGAAGTTCGAGGGGTGGACCTTGAGGATGAAGCCGACACTGTCGTCGATGGCTTCGGCGTAGTCCTTGAGGTGGACGCGGTTGGTGGTGCCCACCGCGCGCAACTCGGCGCCGAAGGACTCGATGAGGTCCGGGATGCGGAACCCGTCGCCGATCTCGACCAGCTCCCCGCGAGCCACCACGACGCGTTTGCCGGCGGCCAGGGCCATGGCGGCGATGCCCAGCGCTGCGGCACCGTTGTTGACCACATGCACGTCCCCGGCTGCCGGGACGGCGGCTGCCAGGGCGGCCCGTGCTCCCTGGCCGCGAGGCCCCCGAGAGCCGGAGGTCAGGTCGAGCTCGACGTTGGTGGAGCCCGCCGCTCGCGTGATGCTCTCGATCGCTGCATGCGACAGGGGCGCTCGTCCGAGGTTGGTGTGGACGAGGATGCCGGTCGCGTTGAGCACCGGCGCCAATTCGCTCAGCCCCGCGGGCAGGGCGGCGAGGACGGCGTCCACCACGTCGGTGGCAGGGAGCTCCCCTGCCCGGACCCGGGCGAGCTGCTCGACGACGACGCGCTTGACGATCACTCGTCCCAGCCGGTCGATCGCCTCGACGACACGAGGCTCGTCGAGGATGAGATCGGTGCGTGGGATGGCCCGCCGCGCGTCGGTCATCGAAGCCTCCTGCTCAGCGGTATGGGCCGTGATCCGCAATGAAATCGCCATTGTAGGGTCCGAATTATGAGCATCGTCGATCAGCATCTCAGGCTCACGCAGTACGCCGCTGGTGGGGGATGTGCCTGCAAGGTTCCGCCCTCCGAACTCGAGCGGGTCCTCTCCAAGCTCACGCCGATCACGCACCCCGACCTGCTCGTGGGACTTGAGTCTGGCGACGACGGTGCCGTGGTCCGCATCGACGGCGATCGGGCGGTGGTGCTGACCGCGGACTTCTTCACCCCCGTCGTGGACGACCCCTACGACTGGGGCCGGATCGCGGCCGCCAACGCGATGAGCGACGTCTACGCCATGGGCGGGGAGCCGCTGGTGGCGGTGAACCTGTTGGCCTGGCCCCGCGACCTGGTGCCTTTCGACGTCGCCGCCGACGTCCTGCGCGGTGGGGCCGATGTGGCCGCCGAAGCTGGTTGTTTCCTCGTCGGCGGGCACAGCATCGACGACAAGGAACCCAAGTACGGTCTCGCGGTGACGGGGTTGGCCGACCCGAAGCGCCTGCTGCGAAACGACCGGGCGCGCGCTGGCCTGCCGCTGACGCTGACCAAGCCGCTCGGGGTGGGGATCCTGAACAACCGTCACAAGGTGACGGGGGAGCGGTTCGAAGAGGCGATCGCGAACATGACCAGCCTGAACCGGGACGCTTCGCGCGCCGCGCTCGCCGCCGGCGTCGAGTGCGCGACCGACGTGACCGGCTTCGGACTCCTGGGGCACCTGCACAAGATGTGCCGGGCCAGCGGCGTCACCGCGGTCCTCGACTCGGCTGCCGTGCCCTATTTGGAGGCGGCGCGCCCCTCGCTCGAGCAGGGCTTCATCCCCGGCGGGAGCCAGCGCAACCTCGACTGGGTGCGCGATCACCTGGACTCCAACGTCTCGGACGAGGAACTGATCCTGCTGGCCGACGCCCAGACCTCCGGCGGTCTGCTGGTGGTGGGTGAGTTGCCCGGCCACCCGGTGATCGGCGAACTCGTCCCGGCCCGCGACGGCATCACCATCAGCGTCCGCTGAGTCGTCCGACCCAGCGGGACACAAGCGCGCGTCCGCGATCAGCCGAGGCGTAGCGTGCGAAGCCTTACCGAATCGATGCGAGGAGTTCGCCGTGGATCTGCAGGTTGTTGACGAGGCGTTGGCCGGAGTTCGTAGCGGGTTCGAGGCGGACGGCTTCAAGCTCTACGCCCAGGAGGCCAACGACGACGGCAGTGTCGTGGTCGTCCTCGAAGCGGTCTCCGCCGACTGTCTGGACTGCCTGGTCCCAGACGCCATCTTGAACCAGATCATCGGTCAGGCCGTGAAGACGAACGTCCCCGAAGCGACCGAGGT
>CBDTZB010000199.1:0-5280 GCA_965364795.1 uncultured Nocardioides sp. | reverse complement strand
CGTACACCAAAACTTGCGTTCCACCGCTTCCACCACCCACCCACTTTCCTTCGGAGTGATCATGTCGCTGACCGAAACCATCTTGAGGTCGAGGACTGTTGCCGCGCTCACCACGCCGCACGGGGTCGACCACTACCTCCAGCAGATCAACCCCATGTGGGCCGCCCACGAAGTCCGGGCCCGCGTGATCTCGGTCGTTCGTGAAACAGCTGGGGTCGACACGGCCCCGGTCGCCACCTTGACGCTGCAGCCGACGACCACCTGGCGCGGCCATCGCGCCGGGCAATACGTTCAGGTCGGCCTCGACCTGCCTGGCAGCGCCAAGCGACTGACCCGTTGTTTCTCTATCTCCTCGGCCGCCTCGGCCCCGGGCTCCAGCGGGGAGACCATCACGCTCACCGTTCGAGCCAACGACGAAGGTCAGGTCTCGAAGTACCTCGTGCAGGACGCTAAGCCGGGTCAGATGCTGCACCTGAGCCAGGCTGAGGGCGAGTTCACTCTCTCCGAGAGCCCCGCGACGCCCACCAACAACCGTCTTCTGTTCATCACCGGAGGCTCGGGCATCACCCCCGCCATGTCGATGGTCCGCACCCTGTTGCGGGACGGGTACGACGGTCGCGCCAATCGCAAGGTGACCTTCCTGCACTTCGCCCGTGGCCCAGAGGACCAAATCTTTGCCGATGAGCTGGCGGCCATCGCCGAGGGTGACAACGACGTCGATGTGCACCTGCGCTACGGCGACGCGACCTTCAGCGAGTTCGAGTTGCGTCGGCTTGTGCCGGACTTCCGGAACACCGACACGTGGGTCTGCGGTCCCGCCGGACTGGTGGAACTCGTGCAGGCTGCCTACGACACTCCGCTTACCCCTGGCACGCCCAGCCGTCTGCGGGTGGAGTTCTTCAAGACCCCCGCCGTGGCGTCGGGCACCGCCGAAGGATCAGTGACGTTCCGACGGTCCGGGGAGGCGGCGCCCAACACCGGCGCCTCGCTGCTCGAGCAGGCTGAGGCCTTGGGCCTCAAGCCGGAGTTCGGCTGCCGAATGGGGATCTGTTTCTCCTGTACAGCTACCAAGACCGAGGGCACCGTCCGCAACGTGTTGACCGGCGAGCAGTCCTCGCTACCCGACGAGCACATCCGGGTCTGCGTCAGTGCCCCCGTGGGCGACTGCTCCATCGACCTCTGATCTCAGGCGAGCACGTCGAGATCATCCACCCGCCCGTTGATCGAGCTTGTCGAGATCACCCACCCGAACCCTGAGAGGACCCACCACATGTCCACAGCACCCAGCCAAAAACTCACTCCCGAACAACTCGACGACTTCGGTGCCGAGATGGACGCCATTCGCCAGCGGGTGCTGGCGGACTTAGGCGAGAAAGACGCGTCGTACATCCGCAACGTGGTCAAGCGTCAGCAGCAGTTCGAGGTCGCCGGGCGCGCGCTGTTCTACTTCCCGCCGGCCTGGCCTCTCGCCGTAGCGTCGTTGAGCATCTCCAAGATCATCGAGAACATGGAGATCGGCCACAACGTCATGCACGGGCAATACGACTGGATGGGTGACCCCAACCTCAGCTCACGGAAGTACGACTGGGACAACGTGTGCCCTGGTGAGCAGTGGAAGTACTCGCACAACTACATCCACCACACGTACACCAACATCCTCGGCAAGGATCGCGACATCGGCTACGGCCTTCTGCGGATGGATAAGGACCAGAAGTGGAACCCGATCTACCTCGGGAACCCGATCTATGCCCTGCTGCTGATGACTTTCTTCGAATGGGGCGTCGCCATGCACGACCTCGAGGTGGAGAACATCGTCGCGGGGAAGCGCTCCCTGGCTGACAACAAGCCGATCTACCCGGGGTTGATGAAGAAGATCCGCCAGCAGGCGACCAAGGACTACCTGCTTTTCCCGGCTCTGACGGGACCGCTGTTCCCGCTCACCTTCGCTGGAAACGCTGCTGCGAACCTTGCCCGCAACGTGTGGGCCTTCAACATCATCTTCTGCGGGCACTTCCCGGCAGGCGTCTCCACCTTCACCGAGGAGGAGTGCGAGGACGAGTCGCGAGGGCACTGGTACTACCGCCAGATCCTCGGCTCGGCCAACATCACCGGGGGCTCGTTGTTCCACCTGATGAGCGGCAACCTGTCGCACCAGATCGAACATCACCTGTTTCCTGATCTGCCCGCACGTCGCTATCCGGAGATCGCCGAGGAGGTTCGCGAGATCTGCGAGCGCTACGACGTCGCCTACAACTCGGGTCCGCTCGCGAAGCAACTCTTCAGCGTCGCCAAGAAAATCTGTCGATTCGCGCTGCCGAACCGCCCTCAGAAAGTCGAGACAACCTCGGCTGTGACCGAGGACGCGTTAGTGGCCTGAGGCTCCTGCGCCTCCGAGGGTCCACAATGAAGTCATGAACGATCACCTCAGCAGGTCAGAGATCGGCAAGGACGCGATCCAGTCGACCGTGGAAGCCGCGGCCAACACGGTCGGCCAGGTGGCCGTCATCGTCACTAAGGCCGTCCAAGACATCGCCGGAGCGGTGGGCGGCATGGCCACGGAGCTCTACGAGATCCGCGACGCTGCCCGTAAGGCCAGCAGCGAACATGCGGACGCGGATTCTCCCGAACTGGACTAAACGGCAGACAGCCACCCGCCGGAATTGATCAGCCGAAGGACATGTTGAAGCGCGTCATCCGGGCCGAGAGTAGGGGGCGTGCTCCGCGCATCCAGCCCAGGGGACCGTCGGCGGCGAAGTCCCAGCGACCTCGACACGGCAGCACCTTGGCGGTTCCCTTCATGGTGGCGAGTTTCTCGCCGCCACCCTCGGGGAGTCCGGCCTGCCACGATCCGGTCCTGAACGGCAACCGCGGAGCCAGCTTCCCGAGGTCGGAGAAGGTGGCGCTGGCGATGGGGGAGGACCCCAACCTGGCCGACCACTCGGTGGTCGACAGAGGGCCTCGGTAGGAGGCGTCCAGGGTGAAGTCGCACAGACCCTTGGGGATCGCCCACAACTCTCGCCCCCCGGCGACCGACTCGGGGGAGTCGACCCAGATGTCGGTGATGTTGACGCGCCGGCCGTGACCTTGCGAGGAGATCGGTCGCGCAACCAACAGTTCGGAGTAGGTCAACGGACCTTCGTCGTAGCTGACGAAGGCCGCGCCGTAGACGCCGGCCGGGCGCCCGTTGTCGACATCGTGCTTGACCTTGAACAAAGAGACCCACAGGGAACCCTTGAGCTGCCAGGGTGCAGCGGGGTAGGTGATGCCGTCGGGCTTGCTGTACATCGGCTCGGTGCTCATCAGGCGATTCTAGTGAGCGTCAGGAAAGAGTCGCTCCGCGTCTCGGATCTTCGCTTCGAGCGCTTCAGGCAGGTCCGCGGCAACCTCCTCGGGCTGTTCCTTGGGCCCCAGGGTGGACATCGCCTGGTCGATCAGGTCCAGCACATCGAGGGTGCGGGCTTTGAGCACGTGGGGCTTGTCGACTTCGTCGCGAACGTAGTTGGCCGCGAACCTCTTCAACTCGCGCTCGACGTTGGCGGCGTAGCGGGTGACCGCTGCGCGCAGGCCCTGGGCCTCTAGGTCACACCGGACCTCACCGGGGCTCGGCGCAACGACGTCGAAGACGATGCGGAGGTCGCCGTACGCCCTCAAGGTGAGGCGCAACGGGACCACCATCTCGGCGGTGAAGCGGTGAGTATCCACGCCCAGGTCGATCGCGAACTCCAGGGAGACAGGGATCTCCACCGCGAACGTCACCGGTTCGTCGTGGAGGCGGACCCCCGTTGCTGACCCGATGTGCCCGGTCGCGCGCACCTTCACCATGCGCCCAGGCCCGACCCCCAACGGACCCACATCGATGGGTTGCCCGGCCAGGACGTTGATCCCAGCCAGTACCCGCTCGACCGTCACCGCCTGGGCGAAGAACTCCTCGCCCCAGGCGGCGTAGTTGATCTGCCCGGACCTGCGGCCCGACAGAACCACCCTCAGTCGTCCGGGTCGTCGAGTCGGGCCAGCCAGGTGGCGAAGCGCTCCACAGCCGTTTCGAACTCCGGGTGGGTGTCGGTGAACTCCTGTAGCCGGTCGCCCAGCCATTCCAGGGTGACTTCTTCGTCGCCTCGCCGCTTCTGGAGTTCCTCGATACCTCGGTCGGTGAAGTACATCGGTCAGGCGAACGCCCGCTCGAGCAGATCCTTCTGCTCGGCCGTGTGCCGCTTGGCCGTGCCCACCGACGGCGAGGACGAAGCATCCCGGGTGACCGGGTCGACTTTGGCGTCGACCTCGGGCCACACGTTGAGCTGGTAGTTCGGCCACGGACCCATGTTGATGGGCTCGTCCTGCACCCAACGGACCTGCTTCAGGTGCGGGTAGCGAGAGATCTCGGCCCGGATGTCGTCCAGCGGGTGCGGGTAGAGCTGCTCCACCCGGGCGATCGCGAAGCGTTCGCCGTTCTCCCGCTTGGCGCGTTCCACCATCAGATCCCAGGTGACCCGGCCCGAACAGATGAGCAGGGTGTCGACCTTGTCCTTGTCGGCCGTGGCATCACCGATGAAGGGCCGGAACGACCCCGAGGTGAAGTCGTCCGGCTGCGAGGCGGCTTCCTTGCGCTTGAGCATCGACTTCGGGGTGAAGACGATCAGTGGTCGGTGCTTGGCTCCCAGCGAGTGCTGGCGCAGCAGGTGGAAGTACGACGCAGGCGTCGAGGGCTGGGCCACGACGAACGCGTCGTCGGCGCACATCGTCATGAACCGCTCGATGCGGGCCGAGGAGTGGTCGGGTCCTTGTCCCTCGTAACCGTGCGGCAGCAGAAGCACGACGCCGGAGGTCTGACGCCACTTGGTCTCACCGGAGGTGATGAATTCGTCGATAACCGTCTGGGCGCCGTTGACGAAGTCGCCGAACTGCGCCTCCCACAGCACCAGGGCCTCGGGACGAGCCACGGAGTAGCCGTACTCGAAGCCGAGTGCGGCGTACTCGGAAAGCAGCGAGTCGTAGATGTAGAACTTGGCCTGGTCCTCGGTCAGCGAGGCCAGCGGCGTCCACTCATCAGCGTTGGTCCGGTCGATGATCGTGCCGAAGCGGGACACGAATGTCCCGCGACGGGAGTCCTGACCAGCCAAACGAACCGGTCGACCGTCCATCAACAGCGAACCGAACGCGAGGATCTCGCCGGTGCCCCAGTCGATCGGGCCGTCGGTGATCGCGGCTGCGCGACGCTGCAGTTGCGGCATCACCTTCGGGTGCACGGTGAAGCCGTCGGGCGGGGTGACGTAGGCGTCAGAG
>CBDTZB010000198.1:0-5293 GCA_965364795.1 uncultured Nocardioides sp. | reverse complement strand
GACTGACCGGCCCGTGACTTATGACCTGCTCGCCCCGTTCACCCGCGGACCGCGCTCGCTGATGGCTCCGGACTGGACCCGGGAGCGCGACGTGTGGGAGGTACCGAATCGGTACGTCGCAGTGGCGCAGGGCAATGGCACGTCCGAGGGGATGGTCGCTACGGCCTCGAATACCAACCCGGCCTCACCGTTCAGCTACCAGACCCGGGGGCGCTGGGTGACGCACTTCGAGGAAGGGGTCGAGACGACCGGTCAGGCGGCTCTCCAGGCGTACGCGCAGCGCATGCTCGACGCGGCCAGCTCGGTCTCGTCCAAGATCGAGGTGTCGCACGCTTTCCTCCCCGAACTGCTGATCAACAGCGCGGTCCGGTTCAACTACACCCAGGACGACGTCACCTTGAACATGCTGTGCACGGTGCAGAACACCAAGATCCCGCTCGACCCGACCGCGCTGTGCACCTCGACACTGCGAGAGGTGGTGAGTTGAGGTGACGATCTTCCTGCCCCGCGCGCTCGATCCGCTGGCCCCGCCGCCCGGGCCGCTGACGTCTCCGGACTCGTCCTGGCGCTGGGCGACGGTGACCGCGGTTGGCCCGGTCCAGATCCGGTATGACGGCGACAGCCAGCCGCTCGGTGTCTCTCCGCAGTGGCTCGTGGCTGGAGTCTCTCCGCTGGTGGGTCTGCGGGTGTGGACCCAGACGTACGGTCGCCGCGTCCTGGTCGTCGGTGCAGCTGGCCCGGGCGCGGTGTCGGCGTACTCGACCACGGCATGGGCCGTGGCTCCGGCGATGGCCACCGGCGGAGCGACGTGGCTGTCCTCCTCGACCGGGATCGGGTGGCGCAACTCCATCGTTCTGCACGGTCTGGGCCGCGGGCTGACGTGGTCGAGCACAGGCCGCTGGGAGGTGCTGGTCCCCGCGGATGGGGCGTTCATCCCAGGCTACGGCGGGTCGGCCGGAGCGACGGTGGCCGGCGGCCTGGTCCCTCTTCAGCCGTGGGAGGTGCTCTATCTGGAGCTTCCACCGCCCGGCTCGGGCACGTCGGTGCCCACGAGCAACCTGCGGATCGTCGGTACGTCCGCGGACTTCGACCTTCCCGAGTCGTGGCTTCCGCTGGTGGCCCGCAACGGGGTCGGGAACACTCCGGTGTTTCGCACGATCACCGGGGAGATGGTCGACTACTGGCGCGTGCCGACGTTCGCCAACGGGTGGCAGAACCTCGGCTCGGGGTACAGCACGGCTGCCTACCGCAAGGAAGACTCGGTCGTGCGGCTTCGCGGCGTGGTCCGATCAGGCACGTTCGACGGTGGGGGTGGGGCGAATTCGACGATTTTCACGCTTCCGCTGGGATTTCGGCCCGAGCTGCGCAGCATGTTCGCCGCGTCGACGGCCAATCCTGGAGATTCCTACGGTCGCGTGGATGTGGGTGCAGACGGAACGGTCAAGGCTATCTTCGGCGGAAACGCCTTCCTGTCTCTGGACAGCATCACGTTCCGCGCCTACACCTGATCCGCGGCCGGACATGACAACGGGCCCTCTCGAAGGGCCCGTTGCGGTGGTGCGGTGAGGCTGAGGTCACGACGCCTGCGGGGTCGGCTCCGGAGCCGGCTTGTCGACGGTGTCCAGGGTGAGGGTGGCACCGTCCAGCGCCTCGCGCAGGACTGCCTCGGTGCGCTCGACAGCCGCTTCTCCGGCGGCGGTGACCGCGGTCGAGACCTGATCGATCATGCCCTGGACGTCGATCTCGTCGTTCGCGTCGGCGGTCGCCACAGCCGCAGCGAGATCGGAGAGGGCCTTGGATAGCGCGGCGATCGCGGCGTTCTGGGTGTCCTGGCTGGCGTTGACCTTGGCCACCTGGGCCAGGAGCGTCTTCACCCCCGCCTGGATCTCCGGGGTAGCGTCCTTGGCGGCGGCGTAGATGACGGGGAAGCCGCTGCCCCAGGTGAGGTTGGCGCCGTAGGAGACGCTGGCAGCGCCGTTGCGGGCGGCGTCCTTGACCTGGTCATAGGTGAGTTCGGCCATAGTGGAATTTCCTTCCGTGGTGGGGGTCGTCTGAACTGCATCGGAAGCCGAATTCTTGGTGGCTCCGGTCATCCGATCGTAGTAGGACTGCGCCCTGGTCATGTATTCCGCGCGCTGCGCGTCGGCGATAGGGCCGGGGCAGGCCGTGGAGTAGAAGTTCTTGTGCGGGAAGACGTTTGACATCCACTGCGGGCGCCCCAGTCCGTACTGGATACAGATCGCGGCGACCAGGTGCGCGCCGTTGTCGAGGGTGGCCGCGGTCAGCGGGCCGGATTCCCCTGAACCGTTGGCGTGCTCGATACCGATCGAGCGTTCGTTGGCCCACTGGTCGCCCGCGTGCCAAGCGGTGTCCCAGTCGTTGACGTGCTGGCTGACGGTGCCCTTGATATCGACTTGGTAGTGCGCCGAGGCGGATCGCTGGGTCATCCACAGTTCATAAATGGCCTGCGCGGACAAGGCCCCGGCGTTGTGGTGCACGACCACAAACTCGATCTTGGCGCCGTTGCGTCCGGGGGTGTAGTTGCGCGACATGATCAGATCGACGTCGGCGGCGAGCGTAGTCCAGTTCTTCACGCGGTCTCCTCATCTAGTGCTGCTGGCCAGGGCGGCGGGTCCGCACCGAGCCGGACAATCTGGCCTTGCAGGCCGTAGACGTAGCTGACCAGAATTCGGTCCCGGCGGCGTAGCTTGTCGATGAGCGCTTGCATCTTGTCCATGCGCTCGTCCTGGCGCCGCATTCGTTCTTCGGCGAGGTTGGCCTCGGTTACCGTACGGTCGCTGGCCGCCTTACGCCAGGTGACCAGCGCCCCGATGATGCCCGCTGCGCCTACGGCCAGGCTGGTCAGGGCCGCCAAGAGCGAGCTGACGTTCTCCATCAGATCTCGTCCTCCCCCGCGCTGGGGCGCTCGTGGGGTGCCTCAGGAGGCTCGGGCCAGTCGGCGCAGACCAGGATCACGGCAACGACCAACGCCCAGACCAGGGCGTAGGTCAGGGCGCCCTGGTAGTGGAAGGACAGGCCCAGACCGGGGGCCAGGTGGGAGATCCACCCGATCAGGTAGGACAGCGACCACAGCGCCGGGGGAATGTAGAGGGCGAGCCAGCCGGCCGGGTTGGGGCGCCGGACGGGGAGCCACGCGGTGACGATGGCGATGACTCCGGCCACGATCCACAGCGCGGCTCGGGACCAGGGTGGGGCTAGGTCGTGTGGGGCAAGATTCCACGTGTCGAGGGATGCGAAGCCCTGGAACACGTATGAGGTGCCGACGAGCAACAGGAAGCGGCCTCGGAATCCGAGACGGCGATAGGACTTCCTGACCAGGTCAGCCATGATGTCATAGTAAGTGCTCACCACCGCTGACGAGGAGAGATAGCCATGGAAGAGACTCCAGTCCAGACCCCGATCAGTCCTAAGGTCACCACTGGGGCGCTCGCCGGGGCGCTGGCGACCGTGATCGTCGGCATTGCCGGGCTGCTCGGGCTCGATCTACCGGCCGGGATCGCCGAGTCCTCCGGAGTCCTTCTCGGAGCTGCGGTCGTCGCCATCGCCGCGTGGGCCAAGCGCGACCCGCTGCGCGACGCCGGCCAGATCGCCACCACCGGCGGGACTGGGGTCGACACCACCCCGTAGCTCTCCCCGTGTGTTACAATTTGTAGCACACATTGGTTCTACCTGGGGAGAGATCGTGAAGCTGTGGGAGAAGATGCGGGAGCTGCTCGCTCCGGACGAGCCCGAACCGTGCGCTGATCCAGAGGTGCTGCCGCCGTACGCCACGATGGCCGCACTCGGGAGCGGGATGCCGCGTCGCGGATTCTGCTACTGGGGCAAGCGCAACGGGTTCGATATCTGGCGCGATGAGGCCGGCCAGACCGTGTGCGCGTACGTTGACGTCGACGGGACGATCCTGGTGCGGGTGCTTTGGCACAACCGCGTCCGGCGCCGGTTCATGCTGCGCACTCCGGTCCACGTCGCGATGTTCTTGGACGAGCTGTGAGCACCGTCTACGCGGCGTACGCTGCCCGCGATGCGCGCGGTGACACCTTCGACCCACATGCGATCGACTGGGTGGTCACCCGCGCCGACGTGGCCCGGCTGCTGGCCCGGATCGAGTCCTGCCCCGTCATCGTGTACGACCTCGAAACGACCGGGTTGGACGAGAACGCGGTGACCGGCGGCCGAGCCAACGGCGGCGTGGCGGCGCGGGTCGTGCTCGTCTCGTTCACGTTCCCTGACCCAGACGGAGGCGAGCCCGACACGTTCGTCGTGCCGTTGTCCCACCCGCAGAGTCCGTGGATGGGGCAGTGGCGCAAGCTGCACGGTCTACTCGCTGAGAGGATGGCTGATCAGCGCGAACGCAACGTGTTACTGGTGGGCCACAACGTGAAGTACGACCACCGGTACACCTACGCGACCACCGGAGTCGACCTGACGCGGTGCCGGGTGTGGGATACGGTCGTGGCCGCTCGGCTCATGGACGAGGACGCCTCGGCCAAGCTGAAGAATCTGGTCCCGACGTTGTTCGACATTCAGCGCTGGGACGACGTTGACCTGACCTACCCGGGCGCGGCGGAGTTCGAGCCGCTGTTCAAATTGGGGGTCTACGCGGCCCGGGACACGTACTGGACCTACCGACTGTTCGTTCACCAGAGCGAGGCCCTGTTTCTGGACGAGGGGTGCGAGCCGCTGTCACCAGACGAGGTCACCGACGCCCGGCTCGGGCAGCTCGCGCAGATCGTGTCGATGCCGTGCACGGCCACGCTGACCGCGATCGAGCAGCGCGGCGTTCTCCTCGATCAGGACTGGACCAGGGAGCGGCTCGCCGAGCACGAGAGCGCGGCCGCCACGCTGGCTGGCGAGCTGGCGGGGCGCTATACGGTGAAGGAAGATCGCGCACTCTCGTTCGCGCCGACGTCGCTGTGGTTCCGTGCGTGGGCCGCCGCGGCTGTCGAGGCCGGTGACCTGCACGTGGCCGCACTGACTCCGGGCGGAGTGCCGCAGTGGTCGGCGCTCGTGCTGAAGCGCCAGGCGCGCTCCGGCTCGGAGGTGGCAGCTTCTCTGCTGGCGCTGCGCGGGCACGAGAAGAAGGCAGAATTTCTCCGGTCGTGGCTGGACAAAGCCACCCCGGACGGGCGGATCTGCGCGACGTATAACATCGGCACGGCGCGCTCCGGCCGGCTGTCGTCGAGCGGCCCGAACCTCCAGCAAGTGACCGGGGAACTCAAGCCGGCGTTCGTTCCGCGGCCCGGGCACGTCATCGCCGAGGTGGACTACTCCC
>CBDTZB010000197.1:0-5309 GCA_965364795.1 uncultured Nocardioides sp. | reverse complement strand
TCCTTGTCGACGAAGAGGTAGAAGTCGTGACCCACCAGCTCCATCTCGTAGAGGGCCTGGTCGAGCGTCATCGGGGACGCCGGATGGGTCTTCTCCCGCACCACCAACGGGCCATCGCCGATGACGGTGATGGGTCCGACGCGGTGTTCGAGCGTCTCCTCCTGGGCCTCGCGTTCGTGCGCTTGAGTCACAGCCTCGACCGTGACCGGCTCATCGAGCATCGGCATGTCGGCCAGGGCTTGACCCACCGACTGAGGAGCGTGGCGTCCTCGGTGGACACGGCGACGGTCCGCGGCACGTCGCATCTGCGTCGCCATCTTGTCCAGAGCCAGGTCCAGAGCAGCCATCTTGTCGTCGGCAGAGGCCTCGGCCCGAATGACCGGGCCCTTCGAGAACGCGGTCAGTTCGACGTGCACCGCTCGGTCATGCTGGCGGGGGTTCGGTTCACAATCCACCTCCACATGAACGCGAATGATGCGGTGGTCGTGCTTCTCAAGCTTGCCAAGCTTCTCAGTTGCATGATCCCTGAATCGATCAGTGATCTCGCAGTTTCGTCCGGTGGCAACTACTTCCATGTGAACCTCCCGTTGAACAGTTGGTTAACCCTGACTCGAAGGTAGTCCGTGGCCGCACCGGAAGAAAGGGAATCGCCATAAGTCAGGACCTTGGTCCTCACATTGGTCTTTACATTGGGCTCCTGCGCCGGGTGGCGGCGATGGTCGCGATGCCCGAGATCTCGATGCCGCCGGCCGCCAGAGCGCGCTGAGCCTCACGGGCGGTGGCGCCGGTCGTGAGGACGTCGTCGCAGACCACGGTCACCAGGTGCGACCCGCCTGATGCAGTGCCAAGAAGGCGGTGGGTGGCTCCGGCGTTCAGACGCATCGAGCCGCTCATGTTCTGAGCGCGTTCCTCGGCGTCGAGCCCGGACTGGTCTGCCAGACCAGAACCCGGTCGCAGCACCGGCGCGCATCGTGCCGCCCAGCCGGCGTTCCTGAGGGCACGAGTGGCCTGCCGAGCGATCCTCAGCATCGGATCGTGACCCCGCGCCCGCACACTGGCCCGACGCGACGGGACCGGCACCAGAACCAGGTCGATCGGGTAACCCCGCGCCTGGCCTTGCACGGCAGCGGCCACGGAGAGAGCGAGTAGCTGACCCAACGGACGTGCCAACGCGAGGAGAGCTCGTTCCTTGTGAGCCAGCACCATGGCTCGGACGAGCCCGGCGTACTCCGTGACGGCGTACGGCGGTGCGAGCCCGGGCGGTGTCGGGGACGGCCACGCCACGAAGGTCTCGGTGCCGACAGTGGCGAGGCAGGCTGGGCAGGCGGCTGTTCCCCCGCTTCCGCACCCCACGCATCGGCCCCCAAGGAAAAGATCTATCGAGGCCTCCCACAGTGCACTCATGGGGCCACCTCATCCCATCCGGCTCGGCCCCTGACTGGCCTGGTCCCCTCCCTGTGGACCAACCTCGGCTTTCTGTGACCTGTGCGGATGCGGTGGGCCAGCGGCGAGCCTCAGCCGACGTACTGCAGCGCGGTGACCGAAGCGTCGAGGGGCACGAGAACAGGTCGGCCGATCTCGACCAGGGCCTCCTTAGTCCGGACGTAGCCGACTGTGTCAGCGGCCGGTGAACCGACCAGCTCACGAGCGGGACCGTTGACGGAGCTGCTGCGCATCTCGAGTCCCGTGGGCGCGCCGTCGACCGCGACGGTGAGCGCTTCAAACAGATCCCCTGTGATGGGGCTGAGTAGTGCGATGGAGGTAGGTGTCGCCCAGCCCAGGTCCACGACCCGGAGCCGGTCGCTGCCGTCGAAGACCAGTCGTCTGGTCGGTGTGGCACGAAGGATCTTGCCGTTCTCGCTGACTCGGAGTCGACCGACGCGGACCTCGTCGATCCCTCGGCTGCGCACCACCGCAACGAACCGGGTGGCGTCGCGAGAGACGAGGAAGTGCCGCACCTGCCGATCAGTCACTCCGGGGATGTCGATGGGGACAGGCCGATCGTTGACCAGATAGCTGACTCGCGCACCCCGCGCGGTCCGATCCACCAGCCAGAGGCGGTCTGCGAGGTCGTAGACCGGCGGCAGCAGGTCGCTGGCCCCGCTGAGGACCTGTTTGACCGCTCCGGCCTCTTCGTCGTCAGGAACCGCACCGACCGACCCCATCAGGACCGAGGTCCCCCCACCCGTGACCGCGGCCAGATCGGAACCCCGAGTGTTGACCGCTATCGACTCCAGTCCGTAGGCCTTCTGCCCGAAGGGTCCGCTGACCTCGGTCAGGTCCTCAGCAGATCCCGAGACCACCAAACCGTCGCGCACCCCGTAGAGCAGCGAACTGGACTGGTAGCCCGAAGGGTCGTAGGTCCCCGAGCCGTCGACCGGGAACTGGGTGACTCCCCCGGGTAGGCGCACGTCCTGGCCACCGATGGTGATCGTGAACGCGGTGATGCGGGGTTCCTGGCGCAGGGTCCAGGCGAACTGGGCCAGCATCCGTTCGATCGTCTCGGGATCCGGTAGTACCGATTCGCCGACCAACGCGATGTCGGCGATGCCATCACGCGAGACCGGGACCGAGAGCCCAACGCCGAGGCGGGACGGCACGAACGTGCGACCGCTCGACTGGAGGTCGGCGGGCGGTCCGGCGAGGAGCCCGTCGATGAGACTGGTGGCCATCTGTTCCCCGAGAGGGACGAAGACGGGCTCCGGCACGAGGAACTGGGCGTTGCGATCGAAGAAGTAGAGCGACACCTGCTCGTAGCGGGCCTCGAACCAGGTGGCGGAGACGATGAGGGCGTCCACCGGATCGGCGATCCGGAACTCACCGTTCTCCTCGACCATCTGGAACTGCAAGGTGTGTTGGCTGGCCGGCAGGACCCCCTGCCAGGCTCCCCGGCGATCCAACCGTTCGGGGTCCTTCATCGTCACCGCGACCGTCGACCCGATCTGGGAGGGGGCGCCCAGACCGTCATGGACGAGCGTGCTCCGCTCGGGGTCCCAACTACTCTTCGCCCCCTCGGTGAGGAACTGCCGGGCGACGTCGACCCGGATGGGCGAGGCCTCCATGGCGTCCAAGAAGCCGGCGGCGATGTCGGGGGCCGAAGCGCCCTTTCTAGGTGGAGCGGGGTCGATGGACATCGGGCGTTCCCCGTCCCGACTGCTGTCGACGCGGGTCTCGATGACCGGACCACCCTCAGGTAGACCGGTGCATCCGGTGGCGCTCGCGAGCAGCCACCCGGCGAGCAGGGCCACGGCCCGTTGTCGGCGGCTCATGGGCGGGCCCCTGTCTCCTGGCTCTCAGCGGCGTCGGCAGGCACCAGCGGCAGCGGACTATGTCGCAGAGCCTCACCGGCTCTCCGGGGCAGCGTCAGTCGGAACTGGGCACCCTCCCCCGGTCGACCCCAGGCCTGGAGCCACCCTCCGTGGAGATGGGTGTCCTCCAGGGCGATGGAGAGTCCGAGTCCGGTTCCGCCACTGGTTCTGGCCCGCGCCGGGTCCGCTCGCCAGAACCGGTTGAACACCATCGTGGCGTCCCCGGGTTCGAGCCCCACGCCGTAGTCGCGCACGGCGATCGCTGCCGCGTCATCCTCCGCCGCCAACAGAACCACCACATCGTCCCCACCGGTCGCAGCGTGGTCGATCGCGTTCGTGACGAGGTTGCGCACGATCCGCTCCACGCGGCGTACGTCGGCCTCGGCCAGGCAGGGCTCATCAGGAGCCTCGATGACCACGCGGACTCCCCGCTGGGCAGCGAGCGCTTCGGTGGCCGCAACGACACGGTGGGCGACGTCGACCAGGTTGACGTCCTCAGCTTCGAGAACGGCGGCGCCTGCGTCGAAGCGACTGATCTCCAACAGGTCCACGAGGAGGGTTTCGAATCGATCCAGTTCGTTCTGCAGCAGTTCCGCAGCGCGGGCGGAAGTGGGATCGAAACCTGTCCGCGCGTCATGTAGTACATCGCTGGCCATCCGCACCGTCGTCAACGGCGTCCGCAGCTCGTGGCTCACGTCGGAGACGAAACGGCGTTGGACGCGGCTGAGTTCCTCCAACTGACGAATCTGCCGCTGAAGGCTGGTCGCCATCTGGTTGAACGAGGTCGCCAACCGGGCGAGGTCGTCCTCGCCGGAGACGCGCAGCCGCTCTTGCAGGCGACCGGCCGCCAGTCGTTCGGCCACCCGGCGGGCCAGTCGGATCGGGGTCACGACTTGGCGTGTCACCAACCAGGCGACGCCAGCCACCAGGACGACGAGAAGCACCGCGGCGGTCAGCAAAGTGCGCGTCACCAACGCCAGCGTCTCCGCCTCCTGCTGCATGGGGAAGAGGAAGTAGAGCGTGTAGACACCCCCGTCGGCTGGCAGGTTCACCTGCGAGCCCACGATCACCCCCGGCTCACTGCTGACGGTGCCCGTCTGAGCGTCTCGAGTCACGATGCTCGTATAGGTCCACGCGGAAGGAGCGATGCGGGAGAAGTGGTCCTCCAACGCGACGGGGACGCTGCGTAGGTCAACGCCCTTGGTGTATTCCGCGCCGCCGTCGGCTAAGCGGTTGCCGCTGTCGACCGGGCCGCCGAGGACCACACTGAATCCGCGTGTTTCCCCGCGCTGAATGATGGGTTCGGCGAGTTCCCGTTGTTGCCGGGTGGCGATCTCGGTGCCTGAGGCTGCGGCGAGGGCGGTCTCGGCCTCCTCAGTCTCGTTGCTGGCTTCGGAGACGACCGCCCTGACCCGGTTCTCGAGCAGCCCCTCGCGGGTCTGGTCGAGCAGGAAGACGCCCACCCCGGCGATGACCAGGGTGGAGAGCAGCACCGTGCTGGCCACGACGCGTGCCTGGATCGACCGCCGCCAGAAAGTGAGTCCTCGGCGGAGGCCTCCTCGGGCCGTGCCGCGCCTCGTCACCCGTTAACTGTTTCCGGCCTTGTATCCGACGCCGCGGACCGTGAGAACGATCTCGGGGTGCTCCGGGTCGTGCTCGACCTTGCTGCGCAACCGCTGCACGTGCACGTTGACCAGACGGGTGTCGGCCGCGTGCCGGTAGCCCCACACCTGTTCGAGGAGGACCTCACGGGTGAAGACCTGCCACGGCTTGCGGGCCAGGCACAGGAGAAGGTCGAACTCCAGTGGGGTCAGGCTGATGGCGCGGCCGGCGCGAGTGACCTCGTGACCGGCCACATCGATGGACAGGTCCCCCACGGTCAACGACTCGTGACTGGAGGAGTCGAAGATCCGCACCCGGGCCCGGATCCGAGCCACCAACTCCTTGGGTTTGAACGGCTTGACGACGTAGTCGTCGGCCCCTGACTCCAGACCCACCACC
>CBDTZB010000196.1:0-5310 GCA_965364795.1 uncultured Nocardioides sp. | reverse complement strand
ATTCAGGACGGCGAGTCCGCCACCCAGGCGGTGGTCTCCCAGGGCTTCGGCTTGGTCGCGGCGGTGGGCACGGGCGCCGGGATCGGGACACTCATCCCCATCCCCGTCGTCGGCACACTCGTGGGAGGGGTGCTGGGGATCGGGATGGGCATCCTGGGCGACAAAGCAGTCGATCGCGTCCTGGAGGGTGCACCCGACAAACACCCGCCGCGCCCCTCCACCATGGGCTACCGCGTTCTGGGCAAGGAGGAGTCACGGATCTCTCGACTGCTTGGCGGACATCCCGAGGTCGAACCCCCCGGCTTCTACCCGGTGCCGTGATGACGGTCGGGATGATGGCCTTTGTCGGGGTGGCGTTGATTGTGGTCGACACGCAGGAGCGTGCCGGGTTGGCCGGCTTCGGTGTGAGCAGCCTGATCGGCGCCCTACTTCTCTACCGGCTCGACGTGCGGGTCCCCACGTCCGAGGAGCGAGACTCCCGGCTGCGCCGTACTCCCTGCGGCTTGGAGATTCGGATGCGCACGAGCCTGCCCGAGATGCGCGTCGCTCTCCCTCTATTGATAAGTGCCACTTGTTTCTACACAGCCTGGCTGCTGTCGTACGACGATGCGTGGCGCAACGGCTCCGCGCTTCTCGGCGTCACCCTCCTACTGCTCGTGCCGGACGGCGTGCGTGGGTTGCTGCGGGAGGGGCGACTGCTCATCTCGACCGGGGGTCTCGACGTTTATGGCTGGAATGCTCAATTCAGCCTTGCTTGGGATGACGTCAGGCGGGTCCATCGCCCCATCCCGGGTCAACGCAACTCAGCCATCCGTCTGGACCTGCACCGGGGAAAGACCGTCACGGTGCGCAAGCGTTTCTTTCTCCTACCCCTCGACTTCGCTGCGTGGGGTGGCCGCCACCAGCGCAGGGTGCGGATCGCCAGTGGCGCGCTGGACGAGGCCCGGTGGGTGGCGTGCCTCGCCGAGATGCTCGTCGACCGTCCCGCTCCGGACCGCTGCGCCATCATCGACCGCTGGCTTCATCAGCGGCGAGCCTGCCCGGCCGCCCACTTCGAGAGGGAGTTCCGCACCGCGGTCCAGACCTCCTGGCTACCTCACTGGCCTCCCGAGGGCCCGTCGTGATCTTTTCGTAACCTAAGCCTGTGCATATCGCACAGCAAACGGCCCGGCACCTTGTGCGTTCTACCTAGCGATTCAGTGGGCATCTGACAAGGTTCCGACCGCTTTTCGGCGAAAAGCCCAAGTAGGTTTGTTAGTTGCTCACTATCGGGATGTGTTGCGCGTCACGCATTCTCAGAGCCATGATGTGTGAGCCGGATCACTGATCCGTTCACCCCGCCCCCATCACGCACGAGGATCAGGAGTCGCATGCGTCACACGAGCACGCGGAGTTCGGTCGTTTCGGGTCGCGAGTCCCGGTGCTGAGCGTCGCAGGCCTGACCACCGGGTACGGCGCCAACAAGTCGGTCCTCGACTCGGTCGATCTACCCGTGCCCGACGGGCGGATCGTGGCCGTCCTGGGCAGCAACGGAGCCGGCAAGTCCACCCTGTTGCGGGCGATCTCCGGGACGCTCCCCATGCACGGAGGCGCCATGTACGCCGGAACAATCGAGCTTGATGGAGTCGCCCTCCACAAACTCAAGCCGGCCGCGGTCACCCGCGCCGGGGTCGTCCAGTCCCCTGAGGGCCGCCAGGTCTTCAGCCGTATGACGGTGGAGGAGAACCTCCGCGTTGGCGCCCTCACCACTCCGCGAGCTCGACGCGCCGCAGCTCGCGACCAGGTCCTGGACCTGTTTCCTGTGCTGCGCGAACGCAGCGAGCAGCGCGCCGGTCTGCTTTCGGGCGGCGAGCAGCAGATGTTGGCCATCGGCAGGGCGATGATGGCCGAACCCGCCGTACTCCTCCTCGACGAGCCGTCCCTGGGGCTGGCCCCCAAACTCATCGAGCAGATCGGCGACATCGTCCAAGCCATCAACTCCCTGGGCACGCCAGTGGTCCTGGTCGAGCAGAACGCCGCGATGGCCCTCCGGGTCGCCCATGACGCCGTCGTCCTCGAGGTGGGTCGGGTGGCCATGGCCGACTCCGCCGAGAACCTCGCGAACTCCGAGGACATCCAGGCGCTCTATCTCGGCGGTCACGCCGGACACCACGAAGCCGAGAGCGGGGCGGCCAAAGCCGCCCGCCCGACCCCGGCGAGGGGGGAGCGATGATCCCGGCCCTGCGCGTCGAGAACGTCACCATGCGCTTCGGTGGGGTGACCGCCCTGGACGACGTCTCCTTCGAGGTCGCCCCCGGCACCATCCACGCGGTCATCGGGCCCAACGGGGCGGGCAAGTCGACCTGCTTCAACGTCGTGTCCGGCCTCTACACCGCAACGTCGGGTCGGGTGATGTTCGGCGATAAGGACCTCACCGGCATGCCCTCCCACCAACTCGCCAAGCACGGCATCGGACGAGCCTTCCAGAACGTCGCGCTCTCGGGCCACGTCACGGTGATGGACAACGTGATGCTGGGTCGCCACAGCCTGACCAAGGGCGGCTTCCTCGCCGCTGGCCTGCGTTTCCCACCGATGCGCCGCGAGCAGGAACGCCACGCTGTTCGGGTCCGCGAGATCTGCCACTTCCTCAACCTTGACGAGCACCTGCACAAGCCGGTTTCGATGTTGTCCTACGGCGTCCAGAAGCGGGTCGATGTGGCCCGCGCTCTGGCGACCGAGCCCGACCTGTTGATGCTCGACGAGCCCGCAGCCGGGATGAACGACGCGGAGACCGCGGTGATGGCCCAGACCATCACGGCCATCAGGGACGCCCTCGGCATCTCGATTCTCCTCGTGGAGCACGACATGGCCTTGGTGATGGGCATCGCCGACCACATCACCGTCCTGGACTTCGGCAAGCGGATCAGCGACGGCACCCCCGCCGAGGTCCGCGACGACCCCGAGGTGATCCGGGCCTACCTCGGAGGCACCGACCACGAACCCGATGTGCACCTGCCGCCCTATCTGGATAAGAAGGAGAGCACCAACTAATGGATACCTTCCTCCAACTCACCATGAACGGTGGCGGCAAGGGCGCGGTGTACGCCCTGCTCGCGTTGGGCTTCGTGATCATCTTCCGCGCCACCGGCGTCGTGAACTTCGCCCACGGTTCCCTGGTCTTCGTCGGTGGCTACGTCACCTTCGCCATGTCCGACAACGTGGGCTTCATCCCCGCTGCCATCATCGGCATCCTGGCGGCCGGCGCGCTGGCCCTGTTCGTCGAACGGGTCCTGATTGCCCGCAGCCGCAACGCCGACCCGATCGCCCTGGTCCTCCTGACCATCGGCGTCGACGTCGTCGTCACCGAGGAGGTCGCCCGGCGCCTCGGCACCGATGTCCCTTTCCTCAAGGCGCCGTGGGTCGGCAGCCCAATAGACATCGGCGGGGGCTTCATCCTGCGCGGCCAGCTCGTTGCCCTGATCGTCGGCGCCGTCCTGATCACCGGGTTGCTGCTGCTCTTCCGATACACCTCCTGGGGCTTGGCCATGCGCGCCCAGGCCGAGAACCGTGAGGCAGCGGCTCTGATGGGGGTGCGCAACAGCCAGGTGACCTCGGCCGCCTGGATCGTGGCCGGCCTGTTGGCCGGCATCGCGGTGCTCTTCATCGCCACCTCGGACTTCTCCGGTTCCGGCGTCTCCCGCGGCACCCACGCGCTGGCGTTGGTGGCCTTCCCTGCCGCGATCATCGGGGGTCTCGACTCCGTCGGTGGAGCGGTGCTCGGTGGCTTCATCGTCGGCCTGACCGAGGCCTACGCCTCCCAGTACATCGCTCTGGACTTCTCCAAGAGCGCGGTGTTCATCGTGATGTTGGTGGTTCTCATCTACCGACCGTCGGGTCTGTTCGGGAGCAAGGAGGTCAGTCGTGTCTGACCTCGACGTCATGGAAGACCCCACACCAGCGCATTCGGCGGCTGATGCGCCGAAGCCAGACTCGAGCGCCATCGTGTTCCGCATCGTCAAGATCGTGCTCTCGATCGCGGCCTTACTCGTGCTCCTCTACATCCCCCTCATCGCGACGCCCGCTTGGTTGCGAGTCGGTGAATACGTGATGGTGGGCGCCGTCGCCGCGATCGGACTGACGCTGCTGACCGGCCACTGCGGCCAACTGTCACTCGGTACGCCGTTCTTCATGCTCGTCGGCGGCACCGCCTACGCCACCCTGGCCGCCGATTCGGCACCGGGATCCGAACTGGTGGCTCTCGGCCTGCCGCCTTTCGTTGCCCTGATCGGCGCCATTCTCGTCGCTGGACTGGCTGGCCTAGCCTTTGCCCCGGTCTCGGGTCGAGTCGGTGGCATCTACCTCTCGGTCGCCACGCTCGCCCTGGTCTACGTCGGCCTCTACCTGGGTCAGCGCTTCGGCACGTTCACCGGGGGCGCAGCAACCGGGCGTCCAGCTCCGAAGTTCACCGTCTTCGGGTTCTCCTTCACCGGCAGCGACCCGGACTTCTCAGTCCTGGGCGTGCCCTTCTACGCCGCTGAGCGCACCTGGTACCTCTTCCTGGTCTTCACCGCCATCGCGCTGGTGCTGGCCGTCGGCGCCATCAACTCCCGCCCGGGCCGGGCCTGGCGCGCCGTACGGGACAACCCGGCCTCGGCTGCCGCGATGGGCGTGAATGTGGCCTGGGCTCGCGCCGGCGCCTTCACGGTCTCCTCGGCCTATGCCGGCCTGGCCGGCGTCATGACGATCATGTGGTTCGGCATCCTGAAGCCCGACGAGAACGAGTTCACCGGTTCCTGGTCGATCACCGTGGCCATCGGTCTGCTCGCCATGATTTTGATCGGCGGTCTCGGCTCGGTCTGGGGAGCCGTGTTCGGCAGTGGCCTGATCTTCGGGCTTCCGCTCGCCCTTCAACTACTCGTCCCCAGCGTGGACTTCCTCGCTGACCTCACTCAAGGGTCCGGCGGCTTCACCCCTGTCGTCCTCACAGCCTTTGTTTACGGCGGACTTGTCGTCCTGGTCGTCATCTTCGAACCAGGCGGCCTGGCCGCCATCACCCGTCGAGTGCGCGGCAACCTCACCGCACGCTTCTCGGCTCGTACACCTCACTGAACAACCCCAAGATGAAAGTAGGAACACTTATGAACGTCCGCCGTTCACTCGTCACCATGGCGATCTGTGGAGCCATCTCCCTGTCCGCTTGCTCCGACAAGGGCACCTCAGGCGGTGGAGGCGGCGACGGCGACCTCGCCACCGACAAGGGAGTCACCAGCGACACGATCAGCCTCGGTGTCCTGACCGACATGAGCGGCCCGTTCGTGCAGCTCGGCACCG
>CBDTZB010000195.1:0-5312 GCA_965364795.1 uncultured Nocardioides sp. | reverse complement strand
CCTTGCCCCGCCGGGAGGAGCGGCCGCCGGGCTTCGCTCCGGTCGGCTCGCCGCCCTGCTGGCCGGCACGTTCGCCGGACCGTTGACCCGGCCGCTGGCCGGACTGAGCCGCCTTTTGAGGTCGCTTCGCAGCGCCACCCTTGGCGCCGCTCTTCGCCGTCGCAGGCGAGCGAACTTCGGCGCCCTCCCCCATGAAGAGGTCGGGGCTGCCGGTGAACAGCGGCCCAGCGAGGGCCGAGGTCGGCATCCAGAGTTGGGTGAAGATCTCGTCGTCGATCACGGGGACGGCGATCCGCACGCTCGAGGTGGTCACCTGGTGGTCGAACATCTCCAAGGCCAGGGGGTCGATAGCACGCAGCGATGCGATGACGTCAGCAACCGGCCGGTCCTTGGCCGCCGCCAACCGATGCGCCACCGTGGTCGCCAGATGGTTCGATCCACCGGAGCGCGGCTTGGCTCCCGCGTCGATCTGCGCCATGGCGTTACCGACTGCGTCCAGGGCCGTTTCGAAGACCTCCAGCCAACTCGAGGCCCGGAGGCTCACCTCGACCGGGTCGTCGCCCCTGCCCCGGCGTTGGCTGTCCCCAGAGTGGGCGGTCCGGTGGCTCAGGCCCAGCGGCACCGACAACCAGGACTTCTCACCGGCCCTCGGACGGGTTCCGACGTACGCCGCAGTGGCCCGTCCCCCGCCGAGAATCGCAACGTCTGCGCGCGACAGGTGGCTGCGGTCCAGGCCGCTGAGGTCACGCGATCCCGGTCCCGACAGCCCGTCGACCAGGGCCGTGAGGGCGGAGGCACTCTTGACGCTTCGCCAGAAGTCAGCGCGGGCGCGCTCGGGAACCTTGTCGAGGCCCAGTGCCACCATCTTCAACGGGTCGCGACCTGTCACGCCGATCCGACGCAGGCCATCCCGCAGGGGGTCGACGACCGCGGGGACTCGGGAGTTGACGGCCTCCACGACGCCGAGGCGGAAGGCCTGAGCGGCGAGGTCGACGTGCGGGCGGAAGTAGGGCACGAACTGAGCCAGGGTCGGCTGTCCTTCCTCGTGCGGAAGCGGGTGCCCCTCGAGCGGCATGGCGAGCGCTTGCTGCATCCGCGCCTCAAGCACTGCCGCCACGGCGAGTCGGATGACGTGCTGGGTGACGAGATCGCGGGGGCTGACAGCCCACAGATCGGCACTGCGCTCGGCGAAGGCCTGGATCTGCTGACCGGTGGGCCGGGACGGCACATCCAGTCGAATAGCGGGCAGGATCATTTCGCGGGATACGGCGTCAGACATGGCGGGCCTCCTCGGACTCACGGAACTGGTGACCCTACGGGCAGGGCGAGTGAGGGCCGATCACGGCGTCCTCACCCAAGGGCGGCCAGAGACCGAGGTCCTATTCAGCCCAGTCCCGGCTATGGTCGGATCCATCCCCTTCCGCAATGTCTTTGAGGAGCATTCATGAGCGAGAGCAAGCCGACCACCAACGACGCCGGCATCCCGGTGGGGAGCGACGAGCATTCACTGACCGCCGGTCCGGGCGGCCCGATCCTGCTCCAGGACTCCTACCTCATCGAGCAGATGGCGCAGTTCAACCGCGAACGCATCCCCGAGCGCCAACCGCACGCCAAGGGCAGCGGAGCGTTCGGCCGCTTCGAGGTCACCGAGGACATCAGCCGCTACACCAAGGCTGCCCTGTTCCAGCCCGGCACCGAGACCAGGATGCTGGCGAGGTTCTCGACCGTCGCCGGTGAGCGTGGCTCACCGGACACCTGGCGCGACCCCCGCGGCTTCGCGCTGAAGTTCTACACCTCTGAGGGCAACTACGACCTGGTCGGGAACAACACCCCCGTCTTCTTCCTACGCGACCCGATGAAGTTCCAGCACTTCATCCGCTCCCAGAAGCGTCGCGCGGATAACAACCTGCGTGACAACGACATGCAATGGGACTTCTGGACCCTTTCCCCCGAGAGCGCCCACCAGGTGACGTGGTTGATGGGTGACCGAGGGATCCCCAAGACCTGGCGACACATGGACGGTTTCTCCTCCCACACCTACATGTGGGTCAACGCCGAGGGCGAACGCTTCTGGGTGAAGTACCACTTCAAGACCGACCAGGGCATCGAGTTCATGACCCAGGACGAGGCCGACCAGATGGCGGGCGAGGACGGCGATCACCACGTGCGCGACCTCTTCGATCACGTCGCGGACGGGGACTTCCCCAGTTGGACCCTCCACGTGCAGGTGATGCCGTACGACGAGGCCGAGGGCTACCGGTTCAACCCGTTCGACCTGACGAAGGTCTGGCCGCACGCCGACTATCCGCTGATCAAGGTCGGCAAGATGACCCTGGACCGCAACGCGACCGACAACCACGCCGAGATCGAGCAGGCCGCCTTCATGCCGAGCAACCTGGTGCCCGGCATCGGGGCAAGCCCGGACCGGATGCTCCTTGGTCGGCTCTTCGCCTACGCCGACGCCCAGCGTTATCGGATCGGCGCCAACTACCAGCAACTGCCGGTCAACGCACCCACCACTGCCCCGAACACCTACTCCAAGGACGGCCAGATGGCCTTCCGCAAGACCAGCGACCCGGTGTACGCCCCGAACTCCAAGGGAGGCCCCGCGGCGGACACCGCTCGCTACGGCCAGCCGCCCAGCTGGGCCGTCGACGGTGACATCACCCGCACCGCCAACGTGCTGCACGCCGAGGACGACGACTGGGGTCAGGCCGGCACGCTGGTGCGCGACGTGCTCGATGACGCCGCTCGGGAACGTCTCGTCGGCAACGTGGTGGGGCACCTGCTGGGCGGGGTCTCCGAACCCGTTCTGGAGCGCGCGTTCGAGTACTGGCGCAACGTTGACGCTGACCTCGGGGCCCGCATTGAGCAGGGCGTGCGCGACAAGCAGTAGGTACACCCCACCAAGATGACGAGCTGTCCGGCCGGACAAGCCTGGTTCACCCCTCTGGGGGTTCTGCCCAAGGTCCCGGCCGGACAGACTTCTTCCATGCGAGCCGAGACGAGTCGACGATGAAGCTTCCTGATCCTCGTGGGGAGATCAGTCTGTGGCTCCGCACTGTGCTCTCGGGCCCGGTGACCGACCAGGTCGGTCTGCCTGCCGATCCGGAGAGCCCGGCAGCATCAGGCGACCCGGAGTTGAGCCTGTGGATGTTGCACGAGTTGAGCTACCGCGGTTTCGATTCTGTCGACGAGCGCTGGGAGTGGCATCCCGACCTCCTGCGGTTGCGCCATCGCCTGGAGGGCGACCTCGAGACACGTCTGCGGGCCCGGTGGTCGGCGCCAGATCTCGGACCGGATCCGTCGGAGGGCTTCGTTGCTCGGCTGAGCTCGCTCGTCGACGACTCAACCGGACCGTCACTGGCCCGGCATGTGCAGCACGGTGCGACCCGCGAGCAGACAGAGGAACTGCTGCGCCAGCGGTCGATCTATCACCTCAAGGAGGCAGACCCCACCAGTTGGGTGATCCCCCGTCTCGAGGGACGGAGCAAGGCCGCCCTTCTGGAGGTCCAGTTCGACGAGTACGGCACCGGTGACGCTTCACGCCTGCATCACCGGCTGTTCGCCCGCGGCCTGGAAACCTCTGGGCTGAACCATCGCTACGGCGCCTACATCGACCAGGCGGCGCCCGTGATCCTCGAGCAGAACAATGCGCTGAGCATGTTCGGCTTGCATCGCCGTCTGCGCGGCGCCGCCCTCGGTCACCTGGCGGCGTTCGAGGCCACCAGTTCGCTGCCCTCCCGACAGATGAGTCAGGGCCTGCGCCGGATGGGCTTTTCCGCCGAGATGGTGCACTACTACGACGAGCACATCGAGGCCGATGCCGTACACGAACAACTGGCGCTGCGTGACATCTGCGGAACCCTCGTCGCTGAAGAACCGCACCTGGCTACGGATGTCCTGTTCGGAGCTTGGACCTGTCTGGATCTGGAGACCCGGACAGCCACAGCCCTCCTGGAAACCTGGGAAGCGGCATGAGCGATGGCTCCACGGCACACGACCCGCTCGAGGCAGCGGCCACGGTCGTTCTGTGTCCGGGTGGTCCGATGTTGGTGCGCGGCGCCCAAGTGGTGGAGGACGCCGACGGCGTCAAACACGCAACCACCCGGCCGGTGTCCGCCATCTGTCGATGCGGGAAGACGGCACGCTCTCCGTGGTGCGACGGAACGCACAAGATGTTGCCTGCTAAGCAGCGTCCCTGAGAACGAGTCCGAGAATCACGCCTCGCTCGCCGCTTCGCCGGCCGGCTTCGCTCCAGGCACCCTGAGCCGTCACTTCAGACATCAGGACGTTGCACTGGGCCTCGTTGCCCAACTGGAGGAGCAGGTGACCCCCGGGGAGGAGATGCCGGGCGGCGGTGACGATGCACGCCCGCGCGACGGACAGCCCGTCTGAACCTCCGTCGATCGCGAGGGTCGGGTCGTCAGGGAACGTCCCTATGTCTTCGGTCGTCACCCACGGCGGGTCGGCGATAACGGCCACGAATATCTCGTCGTCGGCGAGCACGTCGGCGAAGTCGCCCTGGCGCACCTCAACCCGGGAGGCAAGACCCGCCGCCTGCGCGTTGTGTCGAGCGAAGTCACAGGCCACCGGGTTGAGGTCTACTGCGACCAGGGCGCGCCCGGATTCGACCGCCGCCAGCAACCCGATGTGACCGGCTCCGGTGCACAGTTCGAGGACCGGACCGGGCCCGGCTTCGGCCAGAACCTCGACCGCCCACCTCGATTGCAGGGTCGTCCACTCGCGGGGTTCGAGCACCCTGGCGTCGTACTCGATCCTCAGGCCACCGAACCGCGTAGTGGATCGCTCATGGGCCAGCGCGTCAGACATGGTTCGTAGCGTGGCCTACCCCGCGGTGGAATACGACCCCCGAAGGGGTGGCGCCTGCTCGACCAGTCGCGGGAGGAACCCGTTCTGGGCGCCCCAGAGCACCGCTTGCGAGCGTCGCGTAACGCCGATTTTTCGGTACAGGTTGCGGATGTGGCTCTTGAGCGTGTTGTTGGTGACGTAGTCGCGTCGACAGATCTCATCGTTGCTCAGACCCTGCACGATCATGCTCAGCACTTCGGATTCCCGGACCGTAAGCCCGGGCCCACTCCTCGCGTCGACCAGGCGCAGGGCGGCGGGCGCCGAGGTGCCGGCCCGCTCACCGTGCCCGGCGCTCCGTAGGCAGTGCACGACCTGATCCACCGACGCCTTCTTGGACAGGAACCCGTCGGGCTCGGTCTCGCCGATCTGACCCACAGCGGCACGCAGGTCCCACGAATAGACCACGACCCGAAAACCCCGGGCGGTCCAGTGCCGTAGGT
>CBDTZB010000194.1:0-5320 GCA_965364795.1 uncultured Nocardioides sp. | reverse complement strand
AAGCGCAACAAGCAGAACGAGAAGGCTCACGAGCGCAACAAGGCCGTGAAGACCGCTCTGAAGACCGCTGTGCGCAAGTTCCGTACCGCCGCCGCGACCGGCGACAAGGACAGCGCCGTTGCTCTGGGCCGCGATGCTTCGCGGATGCTCGACAAGGCTGTGTCCAAGGGCGTCATCCACAAGAACCAGGCGGCCAACCGCAAGTCGTCGATCGCCAAGACTGCTTCTTCTCTCTGAGAAATCTCACTGAGCTTTCCTCAGGCGTCGTCCCTCACGGGGACGGCGCCTGAGTCGTTTCCAGGTGCGTCCGACGCGGGGCTGCCTGCGGATTAGGCGCCGATCAGTCGCGGAGACCGGCGACGGTCAGCACCAGTCGCTCCAGGGTGTACGCCGGGTCGCTGGCGGCACCCTTGATGTCGGCGTCAGCTTGGGCGACCGCCCGGATCACTCGGGCGATCCCCGCGTCGGACCACGATCGGGACTGGCCCTGGACCATCTTGACCTTCCACGGCGGGACGCCGATCTCGCGGGCGAGGTCCCCCTCGCGCAAAGCTCGCGGGGCACCCCTATAGCGAGCGATGCCACGAGCACTGCCCGCGAAGGCAGAGGTCACGAGCACCGCGGGAGTCCCGCCGTCCAGAGCCCAGCGCAACTCCTCGAGAGCCGCCTGACGACGCCCAGCGAAGGCCGCGTCGGCGACCGCAAACGACTTCGCCTCGGCACGGCCACCGAAGTAGAGCTTGATCCGTTCGGTGGTCAGGGTCTGGTCGGGGAAGTCGTTAGTGAGTTGGTGTGCCGCAGCGGACAGCGACCGCAGATCCGCGCCCACGGCGATGATCAGGAAATCGACTGCGTCGGGCTCGATCCGCCCACCGAATCGTCGGACCTCGCTGGTGACGAAGGGGCCGACATCGCGGGGCTTCATCTCGCCGGCCTTGGACTCGCTGACGGTCTTGAGTTTGCGCAGTTTCGTCAGGACCCCCGACCCCTTCTGCCCGCCTCCGTGCACGAGGACCAGGGCGACGTCCTCGACCGGGGCTGCGGCGTACTCCAACAGACCAGCCACGGACTCCTCCGGCAGGTCCTCGAGGGATCGCACCACCACGCAACGCACGGAGGAGAACAACGAGGGGGCAGACATCTCGCCCAGAGCGGAGAGGGTGAGATCGCCCGCCGCCGCCTCGGACAACTCGGCTTCCGGGTCGTAGCCCTTCACTGCTGCGCGCACCGCGACCACGGTGCGTTCGCGAAGGAACTCCTCCTTGCCGGTCACCAACGTGACTCGACCCATCACCTCACCCGACTGCATGGGAGCACTCTGCCACCCGCGGCCGACAGCCTTCGCACCCTCACCGCACTCCGTCCTGATCCACCAAAATGAGTCCGTCCAGATCGGTGCGCGCCACGTGGGCCCCGCTCGCACGGAGGGCGTCCAGAACGTCGACGGCCGGGTGTCCGTAGTCGTTGTCGGCTCCGACGGAGACCAGCGCCGTCGTGGCCCGCAGCGTCTTCAACCAGTCGACGTCCTGATAGCGACTCCCGTGGTGGGGCACCTTCAGGACGTCCACCTCCAAGTCAGGAAGCAATCCGGCCAACGCCGCTTGGCCGGTGGGCTCGAGGTCCCCGGTGAGCAGGATCCGCACTCCTCGCACCACCGCGAGGAGGACGACGCTCGCATCGTTGGCCGCCGCCCCATCCCCGGCCGCGGTCATCGTCGGGCCCGGAACGGGCCAAAGGACCTGCACGGTCACATCGCCGGCCTGGCGGGTCTGACCGTAGGTCGCCAGCGTGGGCTGCAGTCCCGAGGACCCCGTCGCCTGTTGGACCTCCTGAACGCCGGAGGCGGGGTCCAGCACCCTGGTCGTCTCCAGCGAGCCGACGGATCGGCCCCTGATGGCGCCTGCCAAGCCGTCCACGTGGTCGGCGTGGAAGTGGGTCAACACGATCAGTGGGAGCGCCGTGACCCCGAGATCGTTGAGACATCGATCGACAGCGTCAGGGTCCGGGCCAGCGTCAACCAGTACCCCTAGTCCCGGGCCGGCGTTCAGGACCAGAGCGTCGCCCTGCCCCACGTCACACATCGCCAGGACCCAGGAGTCGTTCGGCACGCCCCCGGACACGCCGGGAAGCCCAGGCAAACGCGCCAGGAGAACGAGAACCAACACCGCCGCCAGACCCAGGGTGAGGGTTCGTCGGCCCAGGACGTGCGGGGCCAGCGCGGCGGTCACGAGGGTGAGCACCACCAGAACGGTCAGAGCCAAGACACTCGTGCCCCAGCCCATCGCCGCACCGGGTAGACCGGCGCCCCGTTCGGCGATCAACACGATCCAGGACACCGACCAGCCCGCGAAGGTCCCGCACAGACGCCCGGCACGGTCGGAGATCAGCCCGAGCAGGCCACCAGCGAGCCCGAGCACAGTGGTCGGCCCGACCACCGGCGCCACCGCCAGATTGGCGGCTACAGCGACCAGGCTGACCTGGCCGGAGATGGCGGCGATCACCGGCGTGCACGCGACCTGCGCTGCGAGGGGGACGGCGACCGCTTCGGCGAACCAGCGTGGCAACCAGGTCGCCAGCGCATCACGACAGCCCGGGCCGATCAGCACGATCCCTGCCGTGGCCAGGACCGACAGGGCGAAGCCCACGGACGTGGCCAGATCTGGTTGGACCAACAGGAGCCCGACCACCGCGACTCCGAGACCACGCAGCGCCCGTTGCCGCCCGTCCGTCCCCATCGCCAGCAGGCCCACGGCACCCATTGCCGCCGCTCGTACGACGCTGGGTTCGGTCCGGGCGAGCAGGATGAACCCGCCGATGCCCAGGACCCCGACCAGGAGCAGCCAGCGCCCACGCACGCCCGCCCACCGCGCGAGAACCAGAAGGAACCCCACGACGAGAGTCAGGTTGGTGCCGGACACCGCCGTCAGATGGGTCAACCCAGTTGTCCGGAAGTCCTCCTCGAGTTGCTCGTCCAGACCCCCATCATCACCGTCGACCAGGGCCGGGACGAGGGCACGCTGCGCCTCCGGACGATGCTCGACGGCGTCCCGAATGGAGGCGCGGACCGCCGCTGCCCCCCGCCACCAGGGGCCTGGGCCGCTGACGACGGTGGGATCGCGCGCGCTGGGGAGCAAGGCAGCCACGGCTGCGTCGTCCGAGGCCGTGAGGCGAGCCGTGGTGGCTACGCGTGAACCGAGTTCCACGTCGTGCCAGGCCGGACCTCCGAGAACCACCACCTGAGTGCGTACCTCGAAGGTCTGTCCCCGGCCGGTGACGGACTCAACCCGCAACCGCACGACTTCCACAGATCCGAACTGCCCGGACACGGTGCGCGGGTCAGACACCACGGTCCCCACGAGGCTGACCACGGCCCTCTCTTCAGCCCAGCGTCCCACGGGTCCGGACGCGGCAGCTTGGTGGCGGAGCAGGGCCGTACTGAGCGTGGCGGCGAAGACCAGCAGGCACGCGATGGTGGTCAGCGCAGCCTGCTTGCGGTGACGGCGGATCACGAAGAGAGTTAGGAGCCCGGACAAACCCAGCACCCACACGGCGTACGTCCCCAGACTCGCCGAGAGCGCACCCGCCCACGCACCCAGACCGAGGAGCGGCATCCGAAGGTCTGTCGCTCGCTCCTCCCCCGTCATGGGGGCCCGTGACATCTCACACCGTCGCGAACGGGGCGATCTGCGCCAGGGTCTTCTCCCCGATGCCGTCCACCTCGAGCAGTTCCTCCACCGCCGTGAAACCGCCGTTCTGTTCTCGCCAGGCCAGGATCGAGGCGGCGGTCACCGGGCCGACCTGGGGCAGGGTCTCCAACTCGCTCTGGCCAGCCAGATTCAGGTTGACCAGCGCCACCGAGCCGGTATCACCCGCCCCCGAGGCGGCTGGGGCCCCCGCGGCGGGGGCCCCCGTGACCCGCGCACCCACCACGATCTGCTCGCCATCGACCAACAATCTGGCCAGATTGATGGAGGTCAGATCGACCCCGGGCTTGGCACCCCCTGCCGCCTGGACCGCATCGATGACCCGGGCTCCGGTGTCCAGGACCGCGATGCCGGGGCGCCGGACCTTCCCGGCCACGTCCACCGTGACCGTGCTGGCAGCCAGTCCCGCGCCGGGCGTCTCGGCGCTCCCAGGTGATCCCCCCACCGTCGGGGCTCCGGCGTTCGGCTGCTCGGGGAGGGAGACCAACGCTTCGGCTGGAGCGTTCGAGGTCGGAGCGGTGGTGACTTCTCGGGCGTCACCGCGCACCAGCCACCAGGTGGTCAGCGCCATCGCGACGGCGATGACCACCGCCACGCTAGTCAGATGAGCGGGCAGCAGCCCGACCCGTCCCTGCAGCGTTGAGGGCAGGAGAGCCGACCAGGACCGCGCGGCCCGTGACGAATGCCGACCGGGGGTCGGCTCCGCAACAGCCGGCAGCTTCTCGATCTCACCTGGTTTCTCACCCGCGCTCGGCACCAGGGCCAACGGGGTTCGGCTCGCGGTGACACGAGTGTGGTCGGCCCACCACTCCCCGCCCGCCGCAGGCTCCTCGATGGGTGGAGAAATCGGAGGTACGGACTCGAGCCGAGACGCCGACAACTCGGCCGAGAGTTGGGCCAGCCGTCGCGAGACGGCTTCCTCGTGCTCGGAGGAGGGGCGTCGTGATCGCATGCCTGCGAGGCTAAGAAGTCAGCGCGCAACCCTGGGACTGCAAGCAGGCACCTGGGGATAGCCCCTCGACGTCAGCTGCCTGTGGATAAGAAGTGGGTCAGTCGGAGCCGAACAGGTCTCGGGTGTAGACCTTCTCTGCGACATCGGTGAGCTCGGGGAACATCCGGTTCGCCACGATCAGATCCGAGGTGGCCTTGAACTCCTCGAAGTCTTCGAAGACCTCCGAACCGTAGAAGTCCTTCTCATCGAGTTCGGGCTCGAACACGATGACCCGCACCCCCTTGGACTTGATCCGCTTCATCACACCCTGGACCGAGGAAAACCGGAAGTTGTCCGAACCGGACTTCATGATCAACCGGTGGATCCCGACCACTTCGGGTTGTCGGTCCAAGATGTCGAAGGCGATGACGTCCTTGCGGGTCGTGTTCGCATCCACGATCGCCCGCACCAACGTCTGCGGCACGTCTTGATAGTTCGCCAACAACTGTCGGGTGTCCTTCGGCAGGCAGTAGCCGCCGTAGCCGAAGGAGGGGTTGTTGTAGTGGGTGCCGATCCGCGGATCGAGCCCCACCCCGTCGATGATCTGGCGCGTCGAGAGGTCTCGCGACATGGCGAACGAGTCCAGTTCGTTGAAGAACGCCACCCGCATCGCCAGATAGGTGTT
>CBDTZB010000193.1:0-5325 GCA_965364795.1 uncultured Nocardioides sp. | reverse complement strand
GTCGCCGAGGTCGCCGAACCTGACCTAGCCGACCGACTCACCCGGACGCTAGAGGGACGGGGCGCGTTCCGCCGATTCAGGGACGAACTGACCCGCTGGCCCGACCTCCAGGATCGCTGGTATGTGTACTCCGCCGAAGGGCGGAGGGGGCGGGGACGGGCCTGGCTCGCCGCCCAGGGCTTCACCCCCGCGGCGCCGACCCCGGCCGACCGCAAGACGACCTGACTGCGCCCGATCGAGCCGTGTGCCTAGTAACGACCCGTCAGCCGTCCTCGCACACACGACGCGGCCGCGACGACCGACCAGCAGGGTTCGGCTCTAGCCGCGGAAGCCCACCTGGCCGACTACTCCGCCGCCGATCTCGACGTAAATGATCTTGTCGGCCGCGACCAGGATCCGACGGTTCTTGCTGTCGGTGAGGCTCAGGACTCCGTTGCCTGCGCCGACCGCGTCGTTCACGATCTTCTCGACCTCTTCGACCGATTCGCTGACCTCGAAAACGAGCTCTCGGGGGGCGTGCTGCACGCCGATCTTGACCTCCACGGTCGTTCTCCTTCTGTTGGGGTAGCTGTGCCCAGGGTTAGTTGGCTTGGCCCTCGGCTTCGGACAGCGGTTGACCACCGATGCCGCGCCAAGCGAGCCGGGACACCAGTGCGGCGGCTTCAGCGCGCTCGAGGCCCGCAGCGTCGCTGAGCCAGAACCGTGAACTAACCTGCGCCATTCCTACCAGTGACACGGCGAGCAGTCGCGAGGCGGCGTCCGGCAGCCCGGTGTCGTCATGGATGACGTGGGCGATCAGATCGGCGCATTCGGTGGTGACCCGATCCACGTGGGAGCGGACCGCGGGCTCGTTGGTCACATCAGACTCGAAGACGAGCCGGAAGGCGCCGGTGTCGTTGGCGACGTAGTCGTAGAAGGCGTCCACGGCTGCCGCGACCCGTTGCTTGTTGTCGTGGGTGGACTCCAGCGCCACGCGGCAGTTCTCGATGATCGTGTCGCACGAGATGTCGAGCAGCGCGAGGTAGAGGTCGAGCTTGCCGGGGAAGTGCTGATAGAGCACCGGCTTGGAAACGCCCGCACGGTCGGCGATGTCATCCATCGCGGCAGCGTGATAGCCCTGCGAGGAGAATACCTCCAGGGCGGAATCCAACAGTTGGGCGCGACGCTGGCGCCGGGGGAGTCGCAGCCCACGCGGGCGCCCTCCCGTGCTCGTTGCCGAGGTGCTGTGCCCCGAGTCGCTCATCGCTTCGTCCTCACGCTTTCACCACACCATTGACCCTACTCCGAGAGTGTCAGGTCCGGATGACGGGACGCGGCGAAACCCCTGATGGGTTGTGGCGGGAACATGAGGACTGTTCCCGGTGTTCGTCTGACTGAGAACCCACCATCTTCTGCAAGGAGCGCAACCGTGACATTCCCGCCGCTGGTCGAGCCCGCCGACGAGCTCACGATCGACGAGGTGCGTCGCTACAGCCGGCACCTGATCATCCCCGACGTGGGGATGGCCGGTCAGAAGCGCCTCAAGAACGCCAAGGTCCTCGTCATCGGTGCCGGGGGCCTGGGTAGCCCGGCGCTGCTGTACCTCGCCGCCGCTGGCGTCGGCACTCTCGGCATCGCAGAGTTCGACGAGGTTGACGAGTCGAACCTGCAGCGCCAGATCATCCACACGCAATCCGACATCGGAAAGTCCAAGGCTGTCTCGGCCAAGGAGTCGATCGCTGAGGCCAACCCCTACGTCAACGTTGTGCTGCACGAGGAACGCCTCGACAACGACAACGTGATGGAGGTCTTTGAGGGCTACGACCTGATCGTGGACGGCACCGATAACTTCGCGACCCGCTACATGGTTAACGACGCGGCGTACTTCTTGAAGATCCCCTACGTATGGGGCTCGATCTACCGCTTCGACGGTCAGGCGTCGGTCTTCTGGCCGCACGCCACCAACACGGCCGGTGAGTCGGTGGAGGCTCCTTGCTACCGGTGCCTCTACCCCGAGCCGCCGCCGGCCGGAATGGTCCCGAGCTGCGCCGAGGGCGGTGTCCTTGGTGTGCTGTGCGCCAGCATCGGGTCGATCCAGGTGAACGAGTCGATCAAGCTCCTCGCCGGCATCGGTGACCCCGCTGTGGGTCGCTTGGTCATCTACGACGCACTGGAGTTGGAGTGGCGCAAGCTCAAGGTCCGCAAGGACCCCAACTGCGCCCTGTGTGGAGAGAACCCGACCGTCACCGGCCTCATCGACTATGACGCATTCTGTGGCGCCGTGTCGGCTGATGCCGCCGATGCGGCCGCCGGTTCGACGATCTCCGTGGTCGAGTTGGACCGCATGCTGAAGGAACGCGAAGAGGGCAAGCGCGACTTCGTGCTGGTCGACGTGCGCGAACCCAACGAGTACGAGATCAACCAGATTCCCGGCTCGGTTCTGATCCCTAAGGGAGAGTTCCTCAACGGCTCGGCGCTGGAGAAGCTTCCGGCCGTCGATTCGAACACGCAGGTCGTGATGCACTGCAAGTCCGGGGTGCGTTCGGCCGAGACGTTGGCCATCGTGAAGGGCGCCGGCTTCGACAGCGCCGTCCACGTCGGTGGCGGTGTGGTGGCCTGGGTCAGCCAGATTGACCCCAGCCAACCTTCCTACTGACACGGTTGGAAACGGCCCTCTAGTTATTTATGACTAGAGGGCCGTAACCACTGGTCTAGTCACTCGTTGGGGCCTATGACAGTGAACCCCACAAGGAAGACACCCCAATGAAACTTTCCCGCACTCTGTCCACCCTGGCCCTCGCCGGAACCGCGGCTCTGGCCGCCGCCACCACCCTCGCCGCACCGGCCGTTTCGGCCGCTGAGCCGGGCTACGCGCCGGCCGCCACGGCGACCATCACCCCCGGTGTGCAGATGTACACCAACGGCGCCCAGTGCACGGCCAACTTCGTCTTCGACGACGCGGCCGGCAACACCTACGTCGGCTACGCCGCCCACTGTGCAGGACTGGGCGAGGCCACCGACACCAACGGTTGCCAGAACGATTCCGTCCCGCTGGGCACCAAGGTGACCTTCCGCAAGGGTGGCTCGCTGCTCTCCTCCGGCACCGAGCTCGGCACCGGCAAGCTGGTCTACTCCTCGTGGCGCACGATGCGGGCGATCGGCACCACCAACGAAAACGCCTGCGCCTTCAACGACTTTGCTCTCGTCCAGGTGGACGCGAAGGACACCGGCAAGGTCAACCCGAGCATCCCCTTCTTCGGTGGACCGACCGGCATCGACACCGACGGCACCGCTGCGGGCGACAAGGTCTACTCCTACGGCAACTCCAGCCTGCGCGCAGGCCTCTCGCCGCTGTCCCCGAAGTTCGGCATCAGCCTGGGTGACTCGGCCGCTGACGGTGGTTGGAGCCACCCGCTCTACACCCTGACCCCCGGCGTCCCCGGAGACTCGGGCTCTGCGTTCGTGTCCGAAAACGGCAAGGCGATCGGCACGCTGTCTACCCTGGGTCTCGCCCCGCTCCCGCTGTCGAACAACATCGGCGACCTGGGCAACGAACTGGCCTTCGCTCAGGCGAACTCGGGCATCGCCGGGCTCGACCTGGTGCTCGGCACCGAGCCCTTCTCGCCGGTTCTCTGAACCACTCCTTGTTGAACTGAGAAGCGTTGACGGCTCCGCGCCCCTGCCGGGGGAGCGGAGCCGTTGGCGCTCTCGCCACAGACCGGACCGCGCGTAACGCGTCGCGGGCCAGATCGTTGGACTCACTGTGAACCTCACCGCTTCCGCTTCCCGTCGTACGACCGACCGCACACCGCTGGTGGTGCTGTTGGTGGCCTTGCTGACGGTCGTCCTGGCCGCCTCGCTTCTGGTGGCCGGCCCAGCGGAGGCGAAGCGCAAGAAGTTCAAGCGGGTGAAGTCCTGGACCCCCTTCTCGAAGGCCGTGCTCACCCCGGGCGTGCAGATGTACACCCGGGGCGCCCAGTGCACCGCCAACTTCGTCTTCACCGACAGGCGTGGCCGCGTCTACCTCGGGTACGCCGCCCACTGCGCTGGCCTCGGTGAGGCCACCGACACCAACGGGTGCGAGAACGCTTCAGTGCCGCTGGGCACCAAGGTTGACTTCGTGCGCGGCGGCAGTCTGCTCAGTTCCGGTCAGAAGCTCGCCGAGGGCAGGCTGGTGTACTCCTCGTGGATCACCGCCAACAAGATCGGCACCACCGACCCCAACACCTGCGCCTACAACGACTTCGCCCTGGTGAAGGTCAAGCGTAGGGACATCAAGAAGGTCAACCCGAGCATCCCCTTCTGGGGTGGGCCGACCGGCGTCGACATGAACGGTATGCGTGGCGGTGAGCGGGTCTACACCTACGGCAACTCCAGCCTGCGCGGTGGCAACACCACCCTGGCGCCGCACACCGGCGTCAGTCTGGGTGACGCCACCTCCGATGGTGGTTGGTCCCACTCGCTCTACACCGTCACCCCGGGAGTCCCTGGGGACTCCGGCTCGGCTTTCGTCGACGCAGGTGGACGAGCCATCGGAACCCTCTCGACCCTGGGTCTCCTTCCCATTCCCGGCTCGAACAACATCGGCGACATGAGCCGGGAACTCGCCTACGCCCGTCAGAACTCCGGTATCAAGGGGCTGCGCCTCGCGCTCGGCACCGAGCCGTTCCGCCGCCGCCTGTGAGCTGAGGCTGCTTGGTCGGGCTACCTTCGGTCCATGAGCGAGGCACAAGCAGTAGTCGACGCTGAGGACCTGATTGAACAGGTCCTGCTGATTGTGGAGCAGATCCCCGCCGGCCGGGTGACGACCTATGGCGCCATCGGTTCGGCCGTCGGTCGAGGTCCGCGCTGGGTGGGGAACGTGATGGCCCGTCACGGTGGACCCGTCCCGTGGTGGCGTGTGGTGCGTGCCGACGGCTCACCGCCGCCGTGTCACGAGGGCACCGCGACCGACAGGTACGACGACGAGGGAACCCCGTCGCGAGCCTCCGGCAAGGTCGACATGGCGGTCGCCTTCTGGACGCCTGCGACGCCCGAGGCCTCGCTCAGCGCAGCCGACCGAGGTAGGAGCCGGCCCGACTGAGGTCCTGCATCCTGCTCTCCCAGGTCACACCCACCGTGGTCAGCACGGCTCCCGCCAGCCCGATCAACACCCACTGCGGCGTCTGCACCGCGTAGGGCGCGACCTCGATCAGGACCAACGCGGCTCCTCCTGCGGCACCGACCACGAGGGGCGCGTTCCAGCGCAGGGCCGTTCCCGCCAGGACCAGGGCCAGACACGCCACTCCGAGTGCGACGGCGCGGACCGACGTGGGATCGGCCAGGGTCCACAGGAGCGATGGCAAG
>CBDTZB010000192.1:0-5327 GCA_965364795.1 uncultured Nocardioides sp. | reverse complement strand
GGACGGCGCTTGCCTCGACCGGTGAGGTCGGTGTCGGCGGCGGCCTGATTCTCTCGGAGAAGAAGATCGTGCTGACCCAACCGACCGAGGGGGAGTTCAAGGCTTTCACCGCGGTGTGCACCCACTCGGGCAACACCGTTACCGGGGTCAACGAATCGGTCATTGAATGCGACTTCCACGGAAGCCGCTTCGATGGTGCCACGGGGGAAGTCCTCAACGGTCCCGCCGCCGGTGGCCTCTCGGCGGTGGCCATCACTGTCGAGGGTGACCAGATCCTGTCCGCGTAACTCTCGACGACCCTCGTAGGCTGCACCGGTGCCGTCCGCCCGCCCTCCTCGCTCACAGCGAGGCCCACTGAGTTACCGCCCCGAACCGGGATCGATCCCGACCCAGCCGGGCGTCTACCGGTTTCGTGACCCGCGCGGCCGAGTGATCTATGTCGGCAAGGCCAAGAACCTTCGGGCCCGACTCTCGTCGTACTTCCAAGACATCGGCAACCTGCATCAACGCACCGCCTCCATGGTGACGACGGCAGCCAGCGTCGAATGGACGGTCGTCAACACCGAGGTCGAGGCGCTCCAGCTCGAGTACTCCTGGATCAAGGAGTACGACCCACGGTTCAACGTGAAGTACCGCGACGACAAGTCCTACCCGTGGCTCGCGGTGACGATCGGGGATGAGTTCCCGCGGGTGATGGTGGGCCGCGGAGCCAAGCGCAAGGGCACCCGCTACTTCGGTCCCTACAGCCACGCTTGGGCGATCCGGGAGACCGTGGACGTGTTGCTACGGGTCTTCCCCATGCGGTCGTGCAGCAACGGCGTCTTCACCCGCTCTCGTCAGATCGGTCGAGCCTGCCTGCTGGGTTACATCGGCAAGTGCAGCGCCCCGTGTGTGGGCGAGGTGAGCGCGCAGGAGCACCGCGACATCGTTGATGACTTCTGCGCCTTCATGGGCGGTCAGACCCGCCCGTTCACGCGGCGCATCGAGAAGGAGATGTACGCCGCGTCCGACGCCATGGACTTCGAAAAGGCGGCGCGTCTGCGCGATGATCTGGGCGCACTCGAGAAGGCGCTGGAGAAGCAGGCCGTCGTCCTGGGTGACGGTGCGGACGTTGACGTGATTGCCATCGCCGAGGACCCCCTCGAGGTCGCCGTACAGATCTTCTACGTCCGGGGTGGGCGCATCCGCGGGCAGCGTGGCTGGGTGGCCGATCGGGTGGAGGAGGGCGGCCCCGCCGAGCTGGTCGAGCACTTCCTGTTGCAGCTCTACGCCGGGGACCCGGACACCATTCCTCGCGAGATCCTGGTGCCGACGATGCCGCCGGATGTGGAGACCTTCGAAGCGTTGTTGAGTGAACTGCGCGGCAGCCGGGTGGAGATCCGGGTCCCCCAACGGGGCGACAAGAAAACCCTGCAGGAGACGGTCGCCCGCAACGCCGGCCAGGCGTTGGTCCTGCACAAGACGAAACGCGCCAGCGACCTGACCACACGGAACCGGGCGCTCGAGGAGATCCAACAGGCCCTGGAACTCGAGGAGATCCCGCTGCGGATCGAGTGCTACGACGTGTCCAACCTGCAGGGCACCGAAGTGGTGGCGTCGATGGTGGTCTTTGAAGACGGCCTGGCGCGCAAGAGCGAGTACCGCCGATTCGTGATCAAGGGTGATGATCAACAAGTTGGCCCGCACGTCGGCCAGAACGACGTGGCGCACATGCACCAGGTGATCACCCGACGCTTCCGGCGCCTGCTTGACGAGCAGGCTCGCAGCCAGGAGGTCACCACCGAGAGCGGCCCGATGCTGGTGGACCCGGAGACCGGGCGGCCCCGCAAGTTCGCCTACGCCCCGGGTCTTGTCGTGGTTGACGGGGGAGCGCCCCAGGTCGCGGCGGCCGCCGCCGCGCTTCGCGAGTTGGGAATCGACGACATCCCGGTCTGCGGTCTGGCCAAGCGTCTGGAAGAGGTGTGGGTGCCCAACGAGGAGGACCCCGTCATCCTCGCTCGTTCCTCAGAGGGGCTTTACCTCCTGCAACGGATCCGCGATGAGGCCCACCGCTTCGCCATCACCCACCACCGGTCTCGACGCTCGAAAACCATGGTGGAAAGCGTGTTGGACGATGTCCCCGGACTGGGGGAGGTCCGTCGACGGACCCTCATCAAGCACTTCGGTTCGTTGAAGAAACTCCGTGGAGCCACCGTGGAACAGATCGCGGAAGTCCCCGGTATCGGACCGCGTACCGCCACTGCCATCAGTGAGGCGGTCGCCAACACCCCCGCAACCCGCAAGACTGTCAGCATCAATACCGCAACGGGTGAGATCGAGGAATCATGAGTCAGAGTGGACAGCTGGTGATCGTGACCGGGATGACCGGTGCGGGCCGCAGTACGGCCGCCAAGGAGTTGGAGGATCTCGGTTTTTACGTGATCGACAACCTCCCGCCGGGGCTGCTGCCTGAGACGGTTCGGATGGTCGACGAGGCCCTGGGGCCAGAACTACCGATCGCGGTCGGTATCGACGTGCGCTCCAGTTCCTTCTTCGGAAGCCTCAATGAGCAGCTGGCCAAGGGTGCCGTCAGCCGGGAGGTCACGCTGCTGTTCCTCGACGCGGCCGATGAGGTTCTCGTACGCCGTCAGGAAGCAGCACGTCGACCGCACCCGTTGCAGGGGGACGGCCGGCTTCTCGACGGACTCCAGCGCGAGCGGGCGATGCTCGCGGACCTGCTCGGCGACGCCGATCTGCTCATCGATACCAGCGCGCTCAACGTCCACCAGCTGACGGACCGGATCGCCGCTGCCTTCGGGACCCCGACATCCACAGCGCTGAAGGTGACGGTCATCAGCTTCGGCTTCAAGTACGGCATCCCCGTCGATGCGGACTTCATGGTTGACATGCGGTTCCTGCCGAACCCGTTCTGGATTCCAGAGCTTCGAGAGTTCAACGGAACCGACGAAAAGGTCGCCAACTACGTCCGGTCCCGTCCGGGAGCGGAGGAGTTCCTCGACGGTTATCTTCCGGTGCTGACCGGGGTCGCCGAGGGTTACCTGCGTGAGGGCAAGCGATTCATGCGGGTCGCCATCGGCTGCACCGGCGGCAAGCACCGCAGCGTCGCGATGACCGAGGAGATCACTCGCAGGCTGGTGGAGCAGGGCTACGACGCCAAGGCAGCGCACCGCGATCTGGGCCGCGAGTGAGGCACCAGCGAGCTCAGTCGGTCGTCGCCCTGGGCGGTGGACACGGACTCTCGGCGACTCTGACTGCCCTGCGCCAACTCGTGGACGAACTCACCGTCGACGAACTCACCGCCATCGTCACGGTGGCGGACAACGGCGGATCCTCTGGCCGGCTCCGCGGCCAGTTCGGCGTACTCCCACCAGGAGACCTCCGGATGGCCCTAGCTGCCCTCTGCGGCGACGATGACTGGGGCGACACCTGGGCTCGGGTGTTGCAGCACCGATTCGCGGGGGAGGGCGACATGAACGGCCACGTGGTCGGGAACCTGCTGATCGTGGGGCTGTGGGAGTTGTTGGGTGACCACGTCGACGCCTTGGATCGAGTCGGTCGACTGCTCGGCGCCAAGGGCCGGGTGCTGCCGATGGCGCTTGAGCCGATGGATATTTCGGCCAAGGTGCGTGGGCTGAGCGCCGACCCGACGGAGGAGTCGTGGGTTCGGGGGCAGGTCGAGGTCGCAATCACCGAGGGCGAGATTGTGGAGATCAGTCTCGATCCGCCTGACCCCCTTGTCAGCGCCGAGGCGATCTCCGCCATCCGAGGCGCCGACTGGGTCGTGCTCGGACCGGGGTCCTGGTTCACCTCCGTCATTCCGCACCTGCTCGTTCCAGACCTCCGCGAAGCCATCGTGCAGACCGACGCGCGAGTGATCGTTGTCCTCAACCTTGCCGAGCAGATCGGCGAGACGGGGGGCTTCGGGCCGGCGGATCATCTGGCTGCCCTCGCCGAGCATGCGCCCGATCTGAAGGTGCACGCCGTCCTGGCTGACCGGGACCACGTGGGTGGCGACCTGGAAGATCTGCAGCACATGGTGGCCGGTTACGCCGACCACCTGATCCTCGCCGACCTCGCGCTGGACGCCGAGACGGCGTGCCATGACCCCGTCCGGCTCGCAGGAGCCTTCGCCCGACTCTTCGACGAAGACCTCACCCCCAGTGTGCGGCTATGACGCCCGTGGAAGAATCATCACCATGGCGATGACAGCACAGGTAAAGGCGGAGCTGTCGAGCATCTCGATCACCAAGGCGTGCTGCCGCAAGGCTGAGGTCGCGACCATGTTGCGCTTCGCCGGCGGCCTGCACATCGTCAGCGGGCACATCGTTGTTGAAGCCGAACTCGACACCGGCGCCGCGGCCCGACGATTGCGCACCGACATCGCCGAGATCTACGGGCACCAGTCCGATGTGGTGATGGTTCAAGGCAACGGCATCCGCAAGGGCAGCCGCTACCTCGTCCGGGTCTCCAAGGACGGCGAAGCGCTGGCCCGGCAGACCGGCCTGGTTGATCAGCGAGGTCGGCCCGTCCGCGGACTGCCGCCTGCTGTCGTCTCGGGCGGGGCCTGCGATGCCGTGGCGGCATGGCGTGGCGCCTTCCTCGCCCACGGCTCGCTCACCGAACCTGGTCGGTCGTCCTCGCTCGAGGTGACGTGCCCCGGCTCGGAAGCGGCTCTGGCGCTCGTCGGGGTCGCCCGACGCCTGGGCATTCAGAGCAAGGCACGCGAAGTGCGCGGAGTCGAGCGCGTGGTGATCCGTGACGGTGACGCGATCGGACAGTTACTGACCAGGCTGGGGGCGCACGAAGCTCTGATGGCGTGGGAGGAGCGACGCATGCGTCGCGAGGTGCGGGCCACTGCGAACCGCTTGGCCAACTTCGACGACGCCAACCTGCGTCGCTCGGCCAGGGCCGCTGTGGCGGCCGGTGCCCGGGTCGAACGAGCCATGGAGCTCCTCGGGGACGAGATCCCCGATCATCTCAAGCTTGCTGGAACTCTGCGCCTGGAGCACAAGCAGGCCTCGTTGGAGGAACTCGGCCAACTGCACGATCCCGTGCTGACCAAGGACGCGATCGCCGGTCGGATCCGCCGCCTTCTGGCCATGGCTGACAAACGCGCGGAGGACTTGGGCGTGCCCGACACCGAGGCGTCCCTGACCCCGGACATGCTTGCTGAAGACGGCTGACAGCTCGAACGCCGCGGACCGGTTCTCGGTCCGTCCGAATGGAGGATATGGTCGGTCCTGTCCTTCGTCTTCGAGCAGCAGGAGCACACCACAGTGACCGTTCGTGTAGGTATCAACGGATTCGGCCGTATCGGCCGCAACTTC
>CBDTZB010000191.1:0-5330 GCA_965364795.1 uncultured Nocardioides sp. | reverse complement strand
ATCAGGGAACGGTCACCTGGGTGCTGACGGCGTACCTCCTCTCCGCGAGCATCGCTCTCCCCCTCCTGGGCCGGGTCGGCGACGTGGTGGGCAAACAACGGATGCTTGTGGTGTGCCTGGCCCTGCTGACTCTCGGGTCGTTCCTCGCCGCGGTCGCCCCCTCGATCGAGGTACTCATCGTGGCCCGGGTCATTCAGGGAATGGGCGGTGGCGTGTTGCCGCTCTGCTTCGGCATCGCCCGGGACGAGTTCCACACCGGACTCCAATCAGCCCTGAGCATCCTGGCGTCTTTGGCGGCCGTCGGGTTCGGGATCGGGATCGTGATCGCCGGGCCGATCGTCGACCTCTTCGGTTTCCGGGGGCTCTTCTGGCTACCGATGATCGCCACCGGGGTCGCCGGTGTCGCCGCCCTGATCTTCATCCCGCCCTCCCCCGTGCGCACCCCATCCAGGCTCCCCGTCACTCCCGCGGTGTTGCTCGCCGGGTGGCTGGTCGCTCTACTCCTGGGTCTCAGTGAGGGGAACGACTGGGGCTGGACCTCCGGCCGCACCCTGGGCCTGTTCGCTCTGGCAGCCTTGCTCATCGTCATCTGGGTGCGCACCGAACTGCGGGTGCCCGTGCCCATGATCGACATGGCGATGATGCGCCGCCGAGGGGTCTGGAGCACCAACCTGGTGGCCGGGTTCGTCGGATTCGCGACCTTCGCGACCTTCGCCTTCCTCCCCCAGTTTCTCCAGACGCCCGTCGAGGCCGGCTACGGGTTCGGCGCCTCGATCTCCGAGTCGGGTCGTCTGCTCGCGCCCTCGGCTTTCGCCTCGTTCCTGATGGGCTTCTGCACCGCGCCCCTGATCAAACGCTTCGGCGCCCGCAGCGTCATCGTCACGGGCACCGTGGTCATGGGGATCACGTTCACCTCGATCGCGCTCTTCCACGACGCGACCTGGCAGTTGTACGTCGCCACCACCGCCCAAGGGGTCGGCTCAGGTCTGGTCTTCGCCAGTCTCGCGGGCGTCGTCATCGCCGCCGTGCCGGCCGAGCAGACCGGCGTAGCCAGCGGGATGAACGCCAACATCCGCACCATCGGCGGCTCCGTGGGCACCGCGGTGATGGCTGGCATCGTGACCGCCCACGTCGTCGATGGCTTCCCCGTTGAGGCCGGCTACACGATCGGCTTCATCGTCCTGGCCGTCTCGATGATCGGGGCAGCCACCGCCGCCTGGTTCATCCCGGACTACCGTCTACCGGCCCCTGAGAACCACCTTGTTGACTAGGTCCTTCTTGATCTGAGCACGGGTCCAAGCGAACTTCACCCACTGCTTGTTCGCGAACAGGCGGGTCTGGTCCGCCGAGTAGCGCGCCTTCGGGTTCTCCTGCTGGCTGTAGGTCAGGATCGTGCGAGCGTTGACCTTGCCCTTCTTCTGGAAGGCGATGGCCTGGATGTGGGACGAGCCGTAGGTGATGGGCTTGTAGCGGTCGCCGTTGCGCACCGGCTTGCGGGAGGACAACACGTTGGCGTTGCCGATCAGTCCACCGTCGCCGCCGCCAAGGCCGATGGCCGGCGCACCGCGGTCACCGGCGACCTGAAGCGAACCCCAGGAAGCGTCGAACGGGATCTTGCGCGCCCGCAGGGAATCGATCGCGGACTGCATGGCCGCGATGGTCTGCGGGTTCTGAGTGTTCAGGTCACGCGGGGTGTTCAGCGGGTCAGCCGCAGAGAACGGGGTGTTCCACACACCCTGCCCAGACACCCGCACGGCGAACTCCTCAAAGATGTGGGTGCCGACGCTCTTGCGCTGCGAGCGGCCGTCCCAGGCTTTGAGCACCGCACAGGCCTCGGTCTCACCGGTGGCGGCACAGACCTTGTCCAGCGCTCCCCCGGCTCGCATCACCTCAGCGCCGCGCAGCCGGTTGCTGTGCTCGTGCCGACGGAAGCTCGACGGCGTCTCCTTGCGGCCGGAGGCCAGTCGGTCGATGACGTACTGAGCCACCATCCGGGTGCGCATCGTGCGCTCACACTTCTCACAGCCGATGATGTTGGCGAAGCCCTCGAGCCGAACCTCAGCGTTCGGCGTCCAGTACGAGTCGTTGGCGTTGTGCACCCAGTCGCGGCGCACCACGGCCGGCAGGTTGGCCGGACCGAACATTCCCGGCCGTTGGGCGTCGGCGTCGGATCCCCACGCACACGTGGAGTCGGCACGGGTTCCGTCCAAGCCGGGCAGTCCGGCGACCTCGTCGAGGATCCGACCAGTCGCTGTCATGCAGCGCTGCGCGAGCGCGGTGGGGACGTTGGGCACGACCGAGTGGTCGGCATAGAGCACGTTGCCGCGACGATCGGCGGCCGTGGTGTTCACCCACGGCATCCCGCCCGCTTTGTCCTGGCGGCGCAGCAGATCGCGCACGTTCTTGGCCTTGCCCATCTGCAGGAACGTGTCGACGGTGCGCAGGTGTTCGGCGTTGGCGTCCCGGAAACCCCAGAAGCTGCCCGGGCCCCACGGCATCAGCAGGGCCGGAGCGTCGATCACGTAACCCTGCGGGGTTCGGTAGAGGTCTTCTTCGACCGTGGCCACCGAACCGTTGGCGCGGCGTACGCGCACCTTGACGAAGCGGCGCTCGAGTTCGCGCGGGCCGCTGTCGGTGTTGTACGTCGTGCCCGGGACGGGGGTTGTGTACTCATAGGGCGTGAAGCGGTACGCCGTGGAAACGGTGTGGCTCCAGGCCACGGACTTGTTCCACCCGATGTTCACCACCGGAGAGCCGATCAGGGAAGCCCCGGCGACGTCGTACTTGCCCGGGATCGTCAGGTGCTGCTGGGTGAAGTGGTAGCGCCCGCGCCAAGGGAAGTGCGGGTTCCCGAGCAACATGCCCTTGCCCGTCGAGCTGTCCTCGCCGCCCACAGCGGTCGCGTTGGAGCCGAAGGCCGCGGCCGGGTCCTTGCCGAGACCGGCGAGCAACTTGTCCCGGTCCACCTGGGACGCCTTCAGCGGCAGGTTGGGAAGGCCCGGGTCGCCGGGAGTCGGCGGTGCGGCGTCGACGATCTCCTTCACGAAGACCCCGGCTGAAGCCAACAGGTTGGCGAGGTAGACGCCGTACCAGAGGTCGATGGGCTTGACGTTGGGCTTGAGGTAGCGCGCGCCCTTGCACTCAGCGTCGGCCACACCCTGACGTCCGTGCTCACGCATCCACCGGTTGACGCCCGCGGCGTAACCCTTGACGATCTGCTTGGCCTCGCGCTCCGGCCCGGCCGGACCAGCCAGGAGTTCCTCGACGATGCGGCGGTTGTGCAGGTCGGTGACGAAGGCGTCGACCTGGAGGTTCGAGGCCTCCAGGGTCACCTGGTCGTCATAGCGGGCCTCGGGCCCGAAGTAGAGCGAACGCTCACCCCTACCGGTGACCAGCGTGTCGAAGAGGGTGCAGATCGAGGACTCGGCGGCGGCGTAGCCCGAGCCGTAGCCCAGGCCACCGAAACCACTGGCGGTGATGTGCGGGATGCCGTGTTTGGTCGTCTCTATGCGGGCCTTGTACTGGCCCTTGCCCTTCTTGTTCTTGACCGACTTGGCCAGCGCTGGGGCCTGGGTCGCGGTCGGTTCGGCTCCCGCTTCGGTGGCCGTGGCCAACCCGATGGGGATGAGGGACAGGGACGCGACGACGGCAAGAGATCGCTTTAATTGAGTTCGCACACTGCTGCAACGCTCGGAGTGTGTCGGAGGTTACGGACTTCCGAGGGCTAAAACGGAGTCTCAGAGATAAAGACCAGCGGCCTCGTCGGCCAACCGATCGGCAGCCACTGCGTGCACGTCGCGTTCGCGCATCACCACATAGGTGTCGCCGCTGACCTCGACCTCGGCCTTGTCCTCGGGGTCGTAAAGGACTTTGTCCCCCACCTCCACCGCGCGGGCGTGCGGACCGACCGCCACGACCTTCGACCAGGCCAGCCGCTTCCCGCCCATCGCCGCCGTCGCGGGAATGACGATCCCACCGGAGGACTTGCGTTCCCCGGCGTCGCTGTCGAGCTCACACAGGACGCGGTCGTGCAGCATCTTGATCGGAAGCACGGATCTGCTGCGCTTGGAGGTACTGATTTAGGAGGCGATCTTGCGGATCGTCGCGAACAGCACGATCACGCCCAGCACGCCGCCGACGGTCTTGAGGATGTTGTCCGTGCGGGGCTCGCCGGTCGCAGCGTCGACGTAGACCGCCTTGATCGCGGCGATCTCGCGGCTCACGATCGTCTTGGGGTGCGAGCGATAGAGCAGCTGGTCGATGGTGCCGGCCAGACGCTCGCGCGTCTCTTCGATTTCGCGCTCGATGTCAGAGGGTTCGTTGCTCACGAGGGCAGGTTACCAATCGTCCGTGGGTCGAAGCCGAAGGGGAGTTCCAACCGGTGTTTGGTCATCAACTCATCGTTGCTCAGCACCTCGAGCGTGGGTCCGTCAGCGACCACGTGTCCGTCGCTGAGGATGACCGATCGCGGGCACAACTCCAAGGCGTACGGCAGGTCGTGGGTGACCATCAGGACCGTGACGTCCAGCCCGCGGAGGATGTCGGCCAGTTCGCGGCGCGAGGCGGGGTCGAGGTTCGAGGACGGCTCATCAAGGACCAGGATCTCGGGCTCCATCGCCAACACGGTGGCGACAGCCACTCGTCGCCGCTGACCGAAGGAAAGGTGGTGCGGCGGCCGGTCAGCCACATCGGTCATCCCGACCTTCTCCAGCGCCGACATCACCCGAGCCTCCAACTCAGCTCCCTTCAACCCTTGATTGGCCGGGCCGAAGGCCACGTCGGCTCGGACGGTGCCCATGAAGAGTTGGTCGTCGGGGTCCTGGAAGACGATGCCGACCCGGCGGCGTACCTCGGCAAGGTTGGCCTTCTCGACCGGCAGACCACTGATCTGGACCGAGCCGACTCCGCCGCCAAGGATGCCGTTGAGGTGCAACACCAGGGTGGTCTTGCCGGCACCGTTGGGCCCCAGCAGGGCCACCCGCTCCCCCGCGTGGACGTGCAGGTTCACCCCGAAGAGGGCTTGATGGCCGTCGGGGTAGGCGTACGCGAGGCCCTTGACGTCAAGAACGGGAGTCATCGGATCATCACCGGGGCATTGTGCCGTCATAGCCACGCGACAGCATCGCCAGGTGGACTCGCTCGCCCCGCTCGTAGGAGCGGATGAACAACGCTCCCAGGGAGCGCGCCAACGCCGGCCAGTGCTTGGGTGAGCGGGGATCGACTCCGCGGGACTTCATCGAGACCAGCATCCGTCCCATGTCGGCGGTGACCACGTCGAGGTAGCGGATCATGAAACTCATGATCTGCACGATCAGATCCGGCATCCGCAG
>CBDTZB010000190.1:0-5339 GCA_965364795.1 uncultured Nocardioides sp. | reverse complement strand
GAACGCTGAGGAGGTTCGGACGGTCGTCGCCTACCTCTCCGGGAGCCTGCGGCAACGACGCACCGGCCTCGGGGGGCGATCGGTCTCCTCGCTGCCGGGGCCGGCGTCGAAGTCCTCCCTGGCAGTGGTCGAGGTGCACGCGGCCTTCGAGTCGATCTCCGCGTTGGCCGGTCCCGGTTCACAGGGGCAACGGGCGCAGGCCGTGGTCGATCTGTTCAGCCGAGCCACTGAGGCCGAGCAGGTCTGGCTGCGTGGTCTCGTCACCGGTGAGATCCGGCAGGGCGCCCTGGATTCGCTGGTTCAGGACGCCCTCGCGAAGGCCGGCGAGGTGCCGGTCGCCGCGGTTCGAAGGGCAGCGATGCTGGCTGGCTCCACCGTGGCCGTCGCCGTCGCAGCATTGGCCGAGGGCGAGGAGGGACTGGCCCGCTTCGGGTTGGAGGTAGGCCGACCGGTGCAACCCATGCTGGCCTCGAGCGCGCCGACCGTGGCCGAGGCGGTGGCGAAGATCCAGTCCGGCGATGCCGCCGCGCTAGTCGCGGTGGACACCAAACTCGACGGCATCCGGGTCCAGGTCCATCGCAACGGTGACGATGTGCAGATCGCCACGAGGAGCCTCGACGACATCACCTCCCGGTTGCCGGGTCTGGCGGAGTTTGCCCGATCCCTGTCGGCGGATTCGTTCGTGCTGGACGGTGAGGCCCTGTCGGTCGACGCAGAAGGTCGACCGCGCGCGTTCCAGGACACCGCGTCCAGCACGTCGCGGCAGGACGGTGACTTAGCCGCCCAAGCAGGCGTGGCGCCGTACTTCTTCGACCTCCTGCACCTAGACGGCCAGGACCTGCTCGACTCCCCCGCCGCCGAACGGACCGCAGCCCTCGACGCGCTGGTCCCCGAGTCGGCGCGAGCCTCACGTCTGGTGACCGCTGACCCCGATGCGGCGGAAGCCTTCGCCCGAGAGGTGGTGGCTGGCGGCCATGAGGGTGTCGTGGTCAAGAGCCTGGAGGCGACCTATGCCGCCGGTCGGCGCGGGTCGGGCTGGATCAAGGTGAAGCCGGTGCACACGCTGGACCTGGTGGTGCTGGGTGTCGAGTGGGGATCGGGACGTCGCAAGGGCTGGTTGTCGAACATTCATCTTGGCGCCCGGGACCCCGACGGTGGCTACAAGATGGTGGGGAAAACGTTTAAGGGTATGACCGACGAGATCCTCGCCTGGCAGACAGAACGCTTCACCGATCTCGCCGTCGACGGGACCAGCGACTATGTGGTGCCCGTGCGCCCTGAGCAGGTGGTCGAGATCGCCATCGACGGGGTCCAGCGCTCCACTCGCTATCCGGGTGGTGTGGCGCTGCGGTTTGCTCGCGTCGTGCGCTACCGGGACGACAAGACCGCCGACGAGGCCGACACGATTGCCTCGGTGCAGTCGTTCCTCTAGGTCGCGGCCGCCCGGTTCGCGTTCACTGGCTATCGTTGAACATAATGCTCACCCGTCGCGACGCTGCCCAGCGCTTGAACATCCCCGTGGAGATGGCCGTCCGGCACGGTCTGCCCCCGAGGCTCACCGAAGCCCAGCTGAGTGAGATCGACGACAACCCGCCGCCGTGGCTGGTCCAGTCCCGTGCCAACCGAACCGGCAAGAAGCCGGTTTGGGTCGACCTGGTGTGCAACGTCTGCGGGTTCGCTGAGAAAGCCAGGCCCAAGAAATGGTGGCCGGCGTTCACTTACGTCAGTTGCGACTCCCATCAGCACTCCGCCCTACCGCCTCCGCTCCACAGCTACCAGCGTGAGGGGCCCTTGGACCTGGGTAGCCGGTTCGTCGGCTGGGTTGACTCTCCTCCGGCCTGAGCCGCTAAGTGCCACAGCGTCACTCGCATCACACTCGTGCGACTTCGAGTTACACCCGCCGTAGGGTCGGACCATGGCGACCACGACTCCAGAGACCGACGGCCGGCGAACCGCTGCCGCCGCACGTCGGCGAGCCCGTGAGAACGAGATCATCGTCGCCACCCGCTCCCTGTTCGACCAGCGTGGCGTCCGCGATGCTCACATCGAGGACATCGCGAAAGCCGTCGGCATCAACCGGACGATCATCTACCGCCACTTCACCGGCAAGGAAGAGATCTTCGCGCTGACGCTGGTCAGTTACCTCAACGAATTGCGCGACCAACTGGTCAGCACTGATGAGTCCTTGGCTCCCGACGCCGACTCCCGGGCCCGCATCGCGGCGCTCATCGGAGCCTTCGTCGACTACGGCGTGGCCCACCCGGCCTTCGTGGACTGCGCGCAGTCCCTGATGGGGCGCACCGGCGAGGAACTGCTCGGCGAACTGTCAGAAAGCGTCCTATTCCGCCTCGGGCGCGGCATGTCCGGGTGCCTCGCGGTGATATCTGCCGCCTTGGAGGACGGCGCGAGGTCCGGTGAGTTCACGTTGTCGAGCGACGCCACCTTGCTGGCCAACACGTTCTACGCCACCGGGCTGGGAGCGCTCCAGTTGGCTCGGGTCGGAATCCTGGTCGCGGAATCAGCACCGGGCGTCCCCACCGTCGGTCAGATCTCCGCCGATCAGGTCCGCGCCTATCTCGTCGCCTCGGCGCTGGCCATCGCCACCGCCTGAGGCGCCCAGCAACGCCAGATCCCCGGCCACCGAGCGTGAACTCGGCGACCGGGGATCTGTCGATGCAGTGGATCAGTCGCGCTCGAGAATGGCGGTGACTCCCACGCCACCAGCGGCGCAGATGGAGATGACGCCCTTGCCGGAGCCGGACTCGGAAAGAAGCTTGGCCAGCACGTTGATGATGCGACCACCGGTGGCAGCGAACGGGTGACCCGCGGCGAGCGAGGAACCGTTGACGTTGAGCTTGCTGCGATCGATCGATCCGAGGGGCGCGTCGAGGCCGAGGCGCTCCTTGCAGAACACCGGGTCCTCCCAGGCAGCCAGAGTCGAGAGGACCTGCGAAGCGAAGGCCTCGTGGATCTCGTAGAAGTCGAAGTCCTGAAGCTTGTGGCCGGCACGCTCGAGCATCCGCGGCATGGCGTACGCCGGGGCCATCAGCAGGCCTTCGCCACCGTGCACGTAGTCGACCGCAGCCGTCTCGTAGGCGGTGATGTAGGCCAGCACGGGCAGCCCGCGCTCCTTGGCCCACTCCTCGGAAGCCAACAGCACTACGGAGGCGCCGTCGGTCAACGGGGTGGAGTTGGCGGCCGTCATCGTGGCTGCTTCGCCCTTACCGAAGACCGGCTTGAGCTTGGCGAGCTTCTCGACGGTGGAGTCACCGCGGAGGTTCTGGTCGCGCTCGAGGCCGCGGAAGGGGGTGATCTGGTCGTCGAAGAAACCAGCGTCGTACGCCGCGGCGAGGTTCTGGTGCGAGGCAGCGGCCAGCTCGTCCTGAGCCTCGCGGGTGATCTGCCACTCCAGAGCGGTCAGAGCAGCGTGCTCACCCATGGACAGACCGGTGCGGGGCTCGCCGTTCTGAGGAACCTCGATGCCGATGTCGCCCGGTCGGATGGAACCTAGGGCCGTCAGGCGCCCCTTGGTGTCCTTCGCGGCGTTGACCTTCATCAGCTTCTTGCGCAGCTTGTCGCTGATCGCGACCGGAGCGTCGGAAGTGGTGTCGGTACCGCCGGCAAGGCCGACCTCGATCTGGCCGAGGGCGATCTTGTTGGCGACCACGATGGCCGCCTGCAGGCCGGTGCCACAGGCCTGCTGGATGTCGGTGGCAGGCGTCTCGGGCGAGAGCTTGGAGCCCAGCACCGATTCACGGGTCAGGTTGAAGTCTCGGGCGTGCTTAAGCACGGCGCCAGCGACGACCTCGCCGAGGCGCTCGCCCTCGAGGCCAAAGCGGGTCACGGCGCCGTCGATGGCGGCCGTCAGCATTTCCTGGTTGGACGCCTCAGCGTAGGCGGAGTTGGAGCGGGCGAAGGGGATCCTGTTGCCGCCGATGATGGCGACGCGACGGGTACTAGAGTTCATAGGCCCATCCTGTCTCGCCATACGCCATCTGAGAAGGCAATGAGGGGCACGTCACGAAATGTGGACTCCGAGTTACACCTGGAGTTACATAAGGCATGCACGACGGCGCGAGACGCCCCCCGAACACCCAGATTCCCCGGTGAACCGGGAGAATCGGGACAGACAGCACGATCACTCCACCGTTATCTACAGCAAGGACAACGCCCTCATGAACGACGCTTACCTCGGCTTCACCGACTCGATGATCGGGAAGCTCGTCGTGAAGAACCTCGGCTTGCCCAACCCGACCAAGTTGGAGCGCTACACCGAAGGCGCACCTCTGGTCACCGGCACGGTCGTCCTCGGCGGATCGGGCCGCTTGGTCGAGTCCCTGCCTGGCCTGCTGGATCTCGTCGGCATCCCCTCCTCGAACGAACTGGCTGAGGGCGCCAAGGCCAAGGGCCTGGTCTTCGACGCCACCGGCATCAAGACCGCCGCTGACCTCAACGCTCTTCGCGATTTCTTCACCCCGCTGATGCGCAGCCTCGAAGCCTGCGCCCGCGTGGTTGTTCTCGGTACGCCGCCCGAGCAGGTCAAGGGCTCCGAGCGGGTCGCGCAACGCGCGCTCGAAGGATTCACCCGCAGCCTCGGCAAGGAGATCGGCCGGGGCAGCACCTCGCAGCTCGTCTATGTCGCCGAAGGTGCCGAGGCCGCCGCGACCAGCACCCTGGCCTTCCTGCTCTCCCCCAAGTCGGCCTACGTGTCCGGCCAGGTCGTCCGCGTCGGCGCCCACAAGACCAAGAAGGCGCCGAAGGTGGCCGACTGGACCAAGCCTCTCGCAGGCAAGGTCGCTTTGGTCACCGGCGCCAGCCGCGGCATCGGCGAGCAGATCGCGCGCGTCCTGCACCGTGACGGCGCGACCGTCGTTGGCGTCGACGTCCCCCAGGCCGCCAGCGAGCTGCAGGCCCTGATGAAGGAGCTTGACGGCGACTGGCTGACCCTCGACATCACCGGAAAGGACGCGCCGCAGCGGATCGCCCACCACCTGAAGACCAACCACCAGGGTGTCGACGTGGTCGTCCACAACGCCGGCATCACCCGCGACAAGAAGCTGGCCAACATGAAGGAGGACCGTTGGGACTCCGTCATCGCGGTCAACCTGACTGCGCCTGAGTTGATCACCCGCGAACTCCTCGACCAGGGCGTCATCAACAAGGGCGGCTCCGTGGTGGGTGTCGCCAGCATCGCCGGCATCGCCGGCAACGTCGGGCAGACCAACTACGCGGCCTCCAAGGCGGGCGTCATCGGCCTGGTCGACTCGCTGGCCGACGACCTGAACGACGGCATCACCATCAACGCCGTGGCCCCCGGATTCATCATCACCGCCATGACC